>NZ_LT629741.1:2705000-3005000 GCF_900105135.1 Gramella sp. MAR_2010_147
CAGGAATTGTAACTGGTAGTGTTAATAATACAAGTGAGGCCAATGGAGATGTTGTGGTAGCTTATGCTTATCTTGAAGGAGCGTTTGAAGAATCAGAAACAAATATGAATGGCGAAGGAGTAAACTTCTCAAACGCGGTGAGTAGTTCTGTTGTTTCAGATCCCAATGGAGAATTTGAGATCCACTTTCTTGAGGAAGGCGATTATGAATTACATTTCGCTTCTTACTCCGATGAAGATTCAGATGGTAAACTTGAATTCACGAGTATGGTAGAGGCGAATACGGCCAGTAATATAGATTTGAGCGGATTTACTGTAGGAGCTAATTCTGAAGTTAATCTTCAAATTTCCTTTACAGGTCTTTTAGGCTTGTAATCCTAGAAAATATGAAATTAGAAAGCCCCCGTTAATCGCGGGGGCTTTTTTTATAGGGTAGGAAGATCGCCCTCTCCTTTTATGGGTAATTTTGATTTCCCCATGAGGAACTTATCCACATGATGTGCTGCCTCTCGACCTTCAGAGATTGCCCAAACTATAAGGGACTGACCTCTTCTCATATCTCCGGCAACGAAAATATTCTTTATATTAGTTCTATAGTTTTTAGCGCCTTTTATATTAGTTCTAGCATCTAATTCAAGACCTAATTTTTCACTTAGTGTCTTTTCAGGACCCGTGAATCCTAGAGATAGTAATGCAAGATCACAAGGCCATTCTTTTTCAGAATCAGAGACTTCTTTTAATTCGGGTCTTTGGCCGGGTCTTCTTACCCATTCTACTTCTACAGTTTTAAGAGCCTTCAAATTTCCATTTGGATCTTTTACAAATTCTTTTGTTTGGATACTCCAGTTTCTATTCACACCTTCTTCATGAGAAGAACTTGTACTTAAGGTAAAAGGCCAGTAAGGCCAGGGGTTTTCTATTGTTCTGGACTCTGCTGGTATTGGAAGAATTTCAAAATTAGTTACAGAAGTAGCTCCATGCCTGTTGGAAGTTCCCACGCAATCAGATCCTGTATCACCACCTCCAATTACAATCACATTTTTGCCCTTTGCATTCAATTTTTCTTCAACTTCATGAAGTCCGTCTACAGCTTCATTGTTATGTTTTAAGAATTCCATCGCCTGGACAACACCTTTAGCATCTGCACCTGGAATTGGAAGTTCCCTTCTTGAAGTAGCACCACCACAGAGAACTACGGCATCAAAGTTTTTTAATTCTGCTACATCATAATTTTTACCAACTTCAATATTTGTTTTAAACTCAATTCCTTCAGCTATCATTTGTTCCAAACGACGGTCGATCACTTTCTTTTCCATTTTAAAATCTGGAATTCCGTACCTTAATAAGCCACCGATCTTTGCATCACGTTCAAAAACAGTCACATGGTGCCCTGCTCTATTTAATTGTTGCGCGGCTGCCAGACCAGCAGGTCCTGAGCCAATAACCGCAGTTTTTTTACCCGTACGATTTGCAGGCGGTTCAGGCTTTATCCAGCCTTCTTTAAAGCCTCGCTCCACAATATACTTCTCAATCATTTCAATGGCCACAGGGGGCTCTATAATGCCTAATACACAGGCCGACTCACATGGTGCCGGACATAATCTTCCTGTAAACTCCGGAAAATTATTGGTGGCATGTAATATTTTCAGTGCTTTTTGCCATTCATTGCGATAAACCGCATCATTAAAGTCTGGAATTAGATTCCCAAGCGGGCAACCACTATGGCAGAATGGAATCCCACAATCCATGCATCGTCCACCTTGTTTTTTAAGTTCTTCGGTGGGAAGCTCTTTATGAAATTCTTTATAGTTCTTAACCCTTTCTTCGGGTTTGATATCTTCTTCCTGGATACGATCGTATTCTAAAAATCCTCTTATTTCACCCATTCTTATGCTGTTTTAAGATCTACCTCTTCTTCTTTTCGTTTTTCTGCTTCAATCTTTTGAAGCGCTTTTTTATACTCTGTAGGCATTACCTTTATAAATCCTTTTGAAGTCTGCTCCCAATTATTTAAAATTTCTTTAGCCACTTCACTTTCGGTATACTGATAATGCTTCACGATAAGCTCTTCCAGTTCCTGTAAATTATTTTCAGAAGGAGCTTCCAGTTCTATCATTTCCATATTGAAATTATTCCTGTCCAGATTATTCTCCAGATCAAAAATGTAAGCAATTCCACCGCTCATTCCGGCAGCAAAATTTCTACCTATTTCTCCTAGAATTACGGCTACCCCACCGGTCATATATTCACAACCATGGTCTCCAATTCCTTCTATTACAGCCTTGGCTCCAGAGTTTCTAACACAAAAACGTTCTCCTCCAATTCCGTTTATATATGCTTCACCGGTTACAGCTCCGTACAAGGCAACATTCCCAATAATGATGTTTTCATTAGATTTAAAGGTTGCTTCTTTAGGTTTTCTAATTGAAAGTACTGCTCCGGAAAGTCCTTTACCAAAATAATCATTGGAATTACCTTCAATATTCAGGTTTAAACCTTTGGCAGCAAATGCGCCGAAACTTTGACCGGCTGATCCATTAAAATTCAGCGTTAAAGTATTTTTCGGTAATCCTATAGAACCGTGAATTTTGGAAATTTCATTACTAATGATCGTTCCGGTAGTTCGGTTGGTGTTACTAATGGGATAACTAAGTGTTACAGGTTCTTTCCTGTAAATCGCCGGATGCGCCTGTCTTAAAATTTCAAAATCCAGCACCCCTTCAATATTATGCAGTTGCTTTTCAGTATTTGAAAGCGGCACACCAGGCTTGATATTAGGTTTGTGAAGGATGTTAGAAAGGTCAATTCCCTGGGCTTTATAATGCTTAATGGCTTTATTGGTATCCAGTTTTTGAGACTGACCTACCATTTCTTTCATACTTCTAAAGCCTAATTGAGCCATGATTTCTCTCAATTCCTGTGCAATGAAATACATGAAATTGATCACATTTTCAGGAGTTCCTTTAAAATTCTTACGGAGCTCAGGATCCTGAGTGGCAATACCCACGGGACAGGTGTTCAGATGACAGGCACGCATCATGATGCATCCCGTTGCAACAAGAGGAGCCGTAGAGAATCCAAATTCTTCAGCACCTAGTAGACAGGCAATCGCCACGTCACGACCTGTTTTTAACTGTCCATCACATTCCACAACAATTCTACTTCTTAGATTGTTTAATAAGAGCGTTTGCTGTGCTTCAGCAACTCCAAGTTCCCACGGTAATCCCGCGTGTCGCAAGGAAGTTAATGGAGAAGCTCCTGTACCTCCATCATAGCCCGAAATAAGGACTACATCGGCTTTTGCTTTCGCTACACCAGCGGCAATAGTACCAACGCCAACCTTTGAAACCAGTTTTACATTGATACGTGCCTCTCTATTAGCATTTTTAAGATCAAAAATTAACTGCGCCAAATCCTCAATAGAATAAATATCATGGTGAGGAGGAGGGGAGATCAATCCTACATATGGCGTAGAATTTCTCGTTTTCGCAATATCCGGATTTACTTTTGCTCCGGGTAATTGTCCACCTTCCCCGGGTTTAGCTCCCTGAGCCATCTTTATTTGAATCTCACCTGCACTGGAGAGATAGTCTATACTCACCCCAAATCTTCCTGAAGCTACCTGTTTAATAGCAGAATTTCTCCAGTTTCCATTAATGTCTTTCTGAAAACGATCGGCATCTTCACCACCTTCACCAGAATTACTTTTCCCCTTGATTCGGTTCATGGCAATGGCCAAATTCTCGTGTGCTTCTTTGCTTATAGATCCAAAAGACATAGCGCCAGTTTTAAATCTTTTTACGATCTCCGTCCACGGCTCAACTTCTTCAATTGGAACTGGATTTAGTTCCTTGAATTTGAACATTCCCCTTATGGTCATAAGCTTTTCATTCTGCTCATTGATGATGTTGGAATATTCAGTATAGGTTTCGTATGAATTCTGTTTTACAGCTTGCTGAAGTTTTGCAACGCTGGCAGGATTAAAAACATGACGTTCTCCATTTCTTCTCCAGCGGTAATCTCCTCCCATTTCAAGATCCAGATCGGTTTCAGTTTCGGGTGGAAAGAAAGCGTGTTGATAACGTTTTTGAATTTCCTTCTCTACTTCGTAAAGGCCAATACCTTCGATTCTTGTGGGTGTATTACAAAAATATTTATTGACGAATTTCTTATTAAGCCCTAAAATTTCAAAGATCTGTGATCCCCGATAGGAGAGAAGTGTTGAAATACCAATTTTGTTCATAATTTTCACGATCCCTTTTCCGATGGCGATATTGAAATTTTCAACGGCTACTTCAGGATCTTTTACATCGATCTCCTTTCTTTCTACAAGGTCGTAGATCACTTCATTAACCATATAAGGATTAATGGCACTTGCTCCATATCCAAATAAAGCAGCAAAATGATGTGGTTCCCGTGGTTCGGCAGATTCTATTACTATGCCGAAAGAAGACCTTTTATTATGGTCTTTCGCCCGATGGTGTACAAATGAACAGGCCAGTAACGATGGAATTGGAGCCAGTTTTGGGTTTACATTCCTGTCTGAAAGTATGATCACATTACAACCATCATCTACAGCATGTTTAATTTCTGTGATCATTTCCTCCAAACGATCCTCAAGACCGTTCATGCCTTTCTCAGCTTCATAAAGCATAGAAATTGACTTTGCCTTAAAGCCGGGATAATCTATATATTTTATCTTGTCAAGATCCTCATTGGAAATAACTGGATTCTGAATTTTCAATTTTTTACACTGCTCGGGAATAATTTTGAACAGGTTAATATCTTCTCCAACAGAGAGGCTTATATCGGTCACTATTTCTTCCCGGATCCCGTCTAGTGGCGGATTGGTCACCTGCGCAAAAAGCTGCTTGAAATAATTGAATAATAGTTGTGGTTTATCAGAGAGTACTGCCAAAGGAATATCGGTACCCATAGAACCAATAGCTTCTTTAGCCTGAGAGGCCATAGGCGATATGATCGTGGAGATATCTTCATAGGTATATCCAAAAAGTTTGAGTCTTGTGATATACGGGATGTCTTCCACAGGCGTTTTATTACCAGTATAAGGTACCTCTGCCAGGGGCAACAGGTTCTCGTCAAGCCAGTTCCTATAAGGTCTTTCTGTAACAATTTTCTCTTTTACTTCTTCATCCTCAATAATTCGACCTTCAATCATATCGACTAGAAACATCCTTCCAGGTTCCAGTCTACCATGTTTTAGTACATTTTCCGGCTTGATGTCCAATACACCGGTTTCAGATGACATTACTACATACCCATCTTTGGTAACCGTATATCTTGAAGGACGTAATCCATTTCTATCGAGTAAGGCACCTATATAATTTCCATCGGTAAACGGAATAGATGCCGGCCCATCCCATGGTTCCATGATACAGGCATTATATTCGTAGAATGCTTTTTTCTTATCCTTCATAGAAGGATTCTTTTCCCAGGCTTCCGGAACCATCATCATGATAGCTTCGGGCAGGGATCTCCCGGTTTGTAGCAGGAGCTCTAATGCCATATCCATAGAAGCGGAATCAGATTTCCCTTCCATAGTAATAGGAACTATCTTTTTGATGTCTTCTCCAAAAGTGTCGCTTTCAAAAAGCTCTTCCCGGGCTTTCATTCTACTCAGGTTACCACGCAGGGTATTAATTTCCCCATTGTGACACATATATCTAAATGGTTGTGCCAGGTCCCAGGTTGGGAAGGTGTTGGTTGAAAATCGCTGGTGCACCAGAGCCAGTTTTGTGATCACATCTGGATCATTAAGGTCTTTATAATATTCATTGATATCCTGGGGCATCAAAAGACCTTTATATATAATGGTATTGGTGGAAAGACTTGAGAAGTAAAAATATTCACTCTCGGCAAGACCAGAATTTTCAATGTTGTGTTCTGCGATCTTACGGGCTGTATAAAGCTTGGCATTAAAATCCCGATCTTCCAGTTTTTCAGGACGTCCAACAAAAACCTGCTGAATTGCAGGTTCTACATTACTTGCCATTTTACCCAGACAGGAATGATTTACCGGAACTTTTCTCCATCCAAGCACTTGCAATTGCTGTTTTTTAATTTCTTTTTCAAAAGTATCTTTACAGATCGCTGCCTGGCTCTTATTCTTTGGAAGAAAGACCATCCCAACCGCATATTCCCGGGACCCGGGTAAATTGAATTCACATACTTTTTTAAAGAATTCGTGCGGTACTTCAATAAGAATACCAGCACCATCCCCTGTTTTTCCATCAGCACTTACGGCACCTCTATGTTCTAGCCGAACAAGGATATCTATAGCCTTATGAATTATATTATTAGTTCTTTCTCCGTTAAGATTACAAATAAATCCCGCTCCACAATTATCTCTCTCATAAAGAGGGGAGTAGAGTCCCTGTTCTTTCATTTTCATACGTGTTCATTCTGAATTATTCTGTTAAAGTTAAATAAAAGCCAATGAACTTTAAAAACATTAAGAAGCTTTAAATCAAGTTTTTAGGAATTGCTAAAATGAAGCTAAGAAAATATGAATATGGAAAAATATCGTTCTTAATTTGAGAAATAGATAATGCATTTCACTATTTATTTTAGACTGAAGGAGAAAACTATTAATTTTAGAATTAGCTGAATTTCCATTTAGCAATTAGATGATACTGAATTCTGAAATTAATAGAGCCAACTTTACTTTCAATTCCTTTTTTACAGGATTTCCCCCAACAGTTTTTAACGCTAAAATTTTTAATAAAAGTAGTTTTTGAGCTAACTTTAAGAGATTTTGATGGGCACTAAACCATCATTGAAACATTGTGTAGGTTGATTTTGAGAATAGTTACTGGATTATTTATCCAGTTGTAATTGTCAGGGATATCTTCTGGATATAATTTTCTTTCTTCTTTTTCTTTGAAGAAGAGATGTTTCTTCCCCCCTCTTCAGATTTAGTATAATCATATTCATTTTTTATGCCCTAAGCCATACTGTCTCCATACTGTTTATGGGAGTAAATATCATTCTAATTTTAATATCAATCGTATGGAAATTATTACATCCCGGATGGGGTCTGCAAAGATTCCTATCCTAAATGAAAAAGACAGGGAACCTGTTGTGGGTTCTGTTATGAAACAATTATCCAAAAATTGGAGCCTGTTTTTAACAGTAGCTTTTTTACTTTTTGGATATCAGGAAGCGTTAATTGCACAAACTAATATTAAGGGACTTGTACCTGTTTTACAACCTCTGGGCGGTCACAATATTGATGGGAATGCATATGTAAATGTTAATGGTGAACCCGGAGGGGACTGGCTCTTTGAGTTTGGGACAGATCCTGTGAACAAGAATCCAGGAGGAGTATTTCCTCCTTCAGCATCAGACGGGATTGCAGAGGGAATTCCAGATGTTCCGTTTCCAGATGATTTTTATCTCTATCCCGGGCAAACCACTTTTTTTAGAGATAATATTACTAATAATGATCCTACCATTTTTACCAGCTCCAACAAAATAAATGACAATCCCAACACCTATACCTGGGGAACAGGATCTTCACCTAATAAAAACGAGATTCAAAATGCGATCTCGCATTTTTCATTCGCCGATCCCAATTTACCTCACGGAAATGAAGGAGACCTCTGGTTAATCTTTGCCGCAGACCGGCAGGTAACAAATGGGAGTAGCTATATAGATTTTGAAATTCTTCAGAAACCATTAACTGCAGAGCCTGGTGGAACCTTTACATCCTTGGGAACAGAAGGGGGTAGAACGCTTGGAGATATCCTTATCACTATTGAATTTACCAATGGAGGAGGAGCAGCAAAAGTTGTGACCAGGCGCTGGGTGGCTAACGGAAACGGTTTTATTTATGAAATATTCACACCGGTTATGGGAACCATTTTTGGTACTGAAAACGATGTGGCTACCATTGTACCTTATTCTATCTATTTTCAGGATCCTATTAATCCAGCTGGTTTTTATCAATACTCTATCAACCAGTGGGCAGAAGGAGCCGTAAATGTTACTTCCTTTTTTCCTGAAGATGCTTGTGTGAATTTGAGTACTTTATTCGTAAGAACCCGAACTTCTGGTAATTCAACTCAGTCTGAGTTAAAAGACTTTCCAGGTAAACCAATTCAAATTACCATAGACCTTACTCCTCCAGCACCGCAACTTACAGATGTTTCGGCTTGTGATTTATGGGATGATACACTTATCGCTGAAGGCTGCGAAGGTACCGTTAATTGGTACGCTCAGGAAGAAGGTGGTTCTTCAATTCATACAGGTGCAAATTTTTCACCTGGCGAAATTACCGAAACTACCTCATATTGGGCAAGTTGTACGGTTAATGAATGTGAGGGCCCAAGAGCGAAGGTGACAATTACAATTTATGACTCACCTGCTATAGAAATTGGCTCTACAGATATAAGTTGTTTTGGAGAAGATGATGGAGTAGTATCTATTGCCAGTGCGAGTGGATATGATCTTCTGGAACTGTATCAGGTAAATAATGAAGGAGATGATAATTTTATAGACAGTAATACAGATGGAAGTAATTTTACAGGTCTTGGACCTGGTGAGTATTATGTGGTCGCTTCACTTGAGGCAGAAGCAGAGCTTACTTGTTCCACAACCAGTAATACTGTTGAAATTGAAGAGCCACCACTTCTGGAACTGGTTTTAGATGATGTGATAGATGTTAACTGTTTTGGCTTTGCCGATGGAGCTATTTCTATAACCGCTTCGGGTGGAACCGGAGCCTATACTTATGATTGGGAAGATATTGAAGGTGATGATAACGTGGAAGATAGATCAGGTCTTATCGCCGGGTCTTATTCTGTAACCGTTACCGATGATAATGGTTGTACTGCAAGCCTGAATGATATTATGGTAGCCGAGCCAACAGAATTGATGGCTCAGGTAGATGAAGTGACCCATGTTAGCTGTTTTGGATTTTCCGATGGAGCCATAGATATTTCGGTTAGTGGAGGTACTCCTCCTTATTCCTATGATTGGGATGATATCGCCGAAGAAAATGAGCCGGAAGACAGAACAGGTCTTTTCGCAGGCACTTATTCCGTAATCATTACAGATGATAATGGATGTGAAGTAAGTCTTGACGATATTCTGGTGGATGAACCAACAGAATTGACTGCCCAGGTAGATAATATAGTAGACGCAACTTGTAGTGGCTTCGAGAACGGAGAGATCTATATAAGTGCTAGTGGAGGAACCCCTCCTTATACTTATGATTGGGCCGATCTTGAAGGTGATGATAATGTGGAAGATCGAATTGGTGTTGCCGCAGGATTCTATTCAGTAGTGATTACAGATGCAAATGGATGTACTACAGAACTTGAAGATATTGAATTGGAAGATCCTTCAGATCTTGAAGCTCAGGTAGATTCTGTGGAAGATGTGAGTTGTTTTGGATTTAGTGATGGAGCTATTAATATAAGTGTGAGTGGAGGAACTCCTCCATATACTTATAACTGGGATGATCTTGAAGGAGACGATAATCCGGAAGACCGTACAGGAATTACTGCCGGATCATATTCTGTAACTATTACAGATGATAATGGTTGTATCTATAGTCTTAACGACATTCTGGTTAATGAGCCACCCGCTTTACAGGGTGAAGTTTCAGATTCTATGAATCCAACATGCTTCGGATTTACAGATGGCTTTATAGATATAACTATTAGCGGAGGTACACCACCTTATACCTATGATTGGGCCGATCTTGAAGGTGACAATAACCCTGCAGACAGGACTAATATTGGTGGAGGATCGTATAACGTGACAGCCACCGATGCTAATGGTTGTGAATTCAAGCTGGAGAATATCATGCTTGATGAACCATTGAAACTTATGGTAGATCTAGTACCCACTCCAGAAAGTTGTGAATTCAATGATGGAGTGATTACGGTGAATGCTTCTGGAGGCACATCTCCTTACGAGTTTTCTTTAGATGGAGTATCATATCAATTATCTAATATGTTTGACGGATTGGCTGCTGGAAATTATACCGTGTATACTCGGGATGCTAACGAATGTATCTCTCAGGATCCTGTAGCTATAGATCCACCTGAAAATTGTATTGTAGATGAAGGTTGTACTCTTGGGTATTGGAAAAACCATACAGACAGATGGTGTGATGCTTACGCAACCTGTGATACTTATGGTGATATCTATATAGATGCACCAGCGGCTATAGCCAGTCTCAGCTTACTGGAAGTATTGAATATTGGAGGTGGAGATATCTATAATCTGGGTCGTCAATCAGTAGCTGCATTGTTAAACACCTGTAGTATAGAAGTAGGGTTTACATATTCCAGTGTAGAGAGTCTAATCAGTGATGTAAATGACGCTTTTGCCAATGGAGAGGCGGGATCATTTGGAACATATTTAGACGGATTAAACCAGGCAGGATGCCCGTTAGGTGGATCTTCGGCAACTACTGCACCTACTTCACCTGAATGTGATGCGCCAGCTGCAAGTCTTCTGGCAGATGTTGCTTCTAGTGGATTTAGTGTGTCACCGGTGCCCTTTGGTGACCAGGTAAGTGTGAAGTATCATTTTGATTATACTTCGAATGTAAATATTCAGTTCTTTAATCTAAGCGGACAAATGCTTCAAAACTTCAAGTTTAAGGGCGTTTCCACCGGGGATATCAATGACTTGAATGTGGGTGCCTTTGTTAGGTCTGGTCAGGCTTATATTATAAAAGTGAACACCGACAGAGAAAGTTTCTCTAAAACAATTATTTCTTCGGAATAATTTAATTGAAATAATTATTAAAAAGCAGCCTAATATGGCTGCTTTTTTTTGGAAGTGTTTATATAGGGGGAAACACTTATTTTTTGTTTTTAAGTGCAGTTTTTAGGGTGTAAAATTCTGATATTGAGAAAATTAGTTCAATTTATTTTATATTTGAAATACTATTGTTACAAAATCAATTCCCTACTATTTTCTAATAGTTGATTTCTTGCCCCCTAAAATTTTTATTTACTCCCCCCGTTGAAATTTACTGACTGTTTTTAAATAGATCAGATGCAAAAAATTCCTGAAATAGTACTTGCATTGAATTTGTTACATTTTTAGTACATATTCAATTTTTATTAAAAGGTCCCCTGGATCGTAAATTTTCTTCCCCCCGGTAGATGGTATGTCATCACGACATAATTCCCTGGCTTTTTATAGCTCAGGTTCTCTGCCCTACTCTTAAAAATTTTGAGCGATGTTTTCCTCATATCATTGGGAAACGTCACAGTACCCAATCTTCCTTTTTCCTGCACCTATGGTCTAACCATTAAAAACTATTAATTATGAATGATTTTACATTGAAATCTTTTGATTGGTTTTTAAAATCCAAAAAAAGATTAGTTATAAAACAAACCATTTGGATTATTCCTTTACTCCTTTTGGTATTCAATGGTCCGTTTCTTTTCGGACAATCTGCAGATTTGGATCAGGTAAGGAATGGAGGCATTGATAATGTCACTGATCCAGGAGATTGGGTAAATGGAAATGCTGGTAAACAAACTTCTCATTATGCTGAGGGTATGTCAATTCCCTATAGAGTAATCATGGAGGATATGACTGCTGGTCAAACCGTAGAATTAATATTAGAATATGATGTAAAGCATAGTGGAAAACATGCTTTAGATTATTTGACTAGTTACGATAGACTCCAACCTCATGAATTAGCATTTGGGCATCCCAATCAGGAAGAGATTGATCCAACAATAGGAATTACAGGTTTTTCCGAACCACCTGATGATACTCATCCTATTCCAACTCCGCCGTCTGTTGGTTCTCCCGTCTCAGGACAACCAGGGGATAGTTTTGAGTTAATTAGTGATGCAGGAGATGCAGAAATGTCCATATGGAATGCTACTCTAACAGATGTGTTCTATGGACCTGCAGCAGCAGGAAATTTAAGCGAGGATAAAGTTGCCCAGCAAATCACCGTTTCTTTTACGGTAATCAATTCTGGTACTGTAATTCTTGCATGGGGAGGTCATATCGCTAGTAGAATAGATTGGGGAGAATTTGGCGGTGTGCCTCAATCAGCAGGTGGTATTTCAGGGTCTCCGTACCATATGAGATTAATTGATTGGAATTTAAATAATCTTGGTAATCAAGACAGGTCTCTATCTGCTGATGCTGTTGTACCTGCTCCTACCTGTGAACTTGCAGGACCAGATTTGATCTGCGAAGGACAGGAAGGTGTTATTTATACGTTAACTCCTTTGGGGGCGGAAGATCCCACGTATATCTGGGAAATCTTAAATAATACAGCCGGAGCTTCTTTTGTAGATCCTGTCCCAAATGATTTGAGTACTCAGGCCGAGATTATAACTACCGCTAGTGGTAGTTATACTGTGAGAGTGACAATTACCTCTGCTTTTGGTACTAATATATGTCAAGTGGTTGTAACCGTGGATGAAGCTCCAGTAGTTGCGGACAAGTCCGTGTGTGTTGGTTCGACTGTGGACTTTGGTCCAAGTGGCACCTATACATCTTCGGATACTTCGGTAGCGACCATCGACAATGATGGGGTAGCCACTGGAGTAAGTGGAGGTAGTGCGACTATTACGTATACTGATGGCAATGGCTGTCAGGGCACAGCGACCATTACGGTCAATGCGCTACCAGTAGTTGCGGACAAGTCCGTGTGTGTTGGTTCGACTGTGGACTTTGGTCCAAGTGGCACCTATACATCTTCGGATACTTCGGTAGCGACCATCGACAATGATGGGGTAGCCACTGGAGTAAGTGGAGGTAGTGCGACCATTACGTATACTGATGGCAATGGCTGTCAGGGCACAGCGACTATTACAGTAAGTTCGAATCCAGATCTAGGTGATGCTTCCGTATGTGTTGGATCAACGGTGGATATGGGTATTGGAGCAGGTACATATAGTTCTTCCGACACTTCGGTAGCGACCGTCGATACTGATGGGGTAGTGACCGGTGTAAGTGCTGGTAGTGCGACGATTACTTATAGTGATGGTAATACTTGTTCCGACACAGCGACCATTACAGTCAATGCGAACCCAGTAGTTGCGGACAAGTCCGTATGTGTTGGTTCGACTGTGGACTTTGGTCCAAGTGGCACCTATACATCTTCGGATACTTCGGTAGCGACCATCGACAATGATGGGGTAGCCACTGGAGTAAGTGGAGGTAGTGCGACTATTACGTATACTGATGGCAATGGCTGTCAGGGCACAGCGACCATTACGGTCAATGCGCTACCAGTAGTTGCGGACAAGTCCGTGTGTGTTGGTTCGACTGTGGACTTTGGTCCAAGTGGCACCTATACATCTTCGGATACTTCGGTAGCGACCATCGACAATGATGGGGTAGCCACTGGAGTAAGTGGAGGTAGTGCGACCATTACGTATACTGATGGCAATGGCTGTCAGGGCACAGCGACTATTACAGTAAGTTCGAATCCAGATCTAGGTGATGCTTCCGTATGTGTTGGATCAACGGTGGATATGGGTATTGGAGCAGGTACATATAGTTCTTCCGACACTTCGGTAGCGACCGTCGATACTGATGGGGTAGTGACCGGTGTAAGTGCTGGTAGTGCGACGATTACTTATAGTGATGGTAATACTTGTTCCGACACAGCGACCATTACAGTCAATGCGAACCCAGTAGTTGCGGACAAGTCCGTGTGTGTTGGTTCGACTGTGGACTTTGGTCCAAGTGGCACCTATACATCTTCGGATACTTCGGTAGCGACCATCGACAATGATGGGGTAGCCACTGGAGTAAGTGGAGGTAGTGCGACTATTACGTATACTGATGGCAATGGCTGTCAGGGCACAGCGACCATTACGGTCAATGCACTACCAGTAGTTGCGGACAAGTCCGTGTGTGTTGGTTCGACTGTGGACTTTGGTCCAAGTGGCACCTATACATCTTCGGATACTTCGGTAGCGACCATCGACAATGATGGGGTAGCCACTGGAGTAAGTGGAGGTAGTGCGACTATTACGTATACTGATGGCAATGGCTGTCAGGGCACAGCGACCATTACGGTCAATGCACTACCAGTAGTTGCGGACAAGTCCGTGTGTGTTGGTTCGACTGTGGACTTTGGTCCAAGTGGCACCTATACATCTTCGGATACTTCGGTAGCGACCATCGACAATGATGGGGTAGCCACTGGAGTAAGTGGAGGTAGTGCGACCATTACGTATACTGATGGCAATGGCTGTCAGGGCACAGCGACTATTACAGTAAGTTCGAATCCAGATCTAGGTGATGCTTCCGTATGTGTTGGATCAACGGTGGATATGGGTATTGGAGCAGGTACATATAGTTCTTCCGACACTTCGGTAGCGACCGTCGATACTGATGGGGTAGTGACCGGTGTAAGTGCTGGTAGTGCGACGATTACTTATAGTGATGGTAATACTTGTTCCGACACAGCGACCATTACAGTCAATGCGAACCCAGTAGTTGCGGACAAGTCCGTATGTGTTGGTTCGACTGTGGACTTTGGTCCAAGTGGCACCTATACATCTTCGGATACTTCGGTAGCGACCATCGACAATGATGGGGTAGCCACTGGAGTAAGTGGAGGTAGTGCGACTATTACGTATACTGATGGCAATGGCTGTCAGGGCACAGCGACCATTACGGTCAATGCGCTACCAGTAGTTGCGGACAAGTCCGTGTGTGTTGGTTCGACTGTGGACTTTGGTCCAAGTGGCACCTATACATCTTCGGATACTTCGGTAGCGACCATCGACAATGATGGGGTAGCCACTGGAGTAAGTGGAGGTAGTGCGACCATTACGTATACTGATGGCAATGGCTGTCAGGGCACAGCGACTATTACAGTAAGTTCGAATCCAGATCTAGGTGATGCTTCCGTATGTGTTGGATCAACGGTGGATATGGGTATTGGAGCAGGTACATATAGTTCTTCCGACACTTCGGTAGCGACCGTCGATACTGATGGGGTAGTGACCGGTGTAAGTGCTGGTAGTGCGACGATTACTTATAGTGATGGTAATACTTGTTCCGACACAGCGACCATTACAGTCAATGCGAACCCAGTAGTTGCGGACAAGTCCGTATGTGTTGGTTCGACTGTGGACTTTGGTCCAAGTGGCACCTATACATCTTCGGATACTTCGGTAGCGACCATCGACAATGATGGGGTAGCCACTGGAGTAAGTGGAGGTAGTGCGACTATTACGTATACTGATGGCAATGGCTGTCAGGGCACAGCGACCATTACGGTCAATGCGCTACCAGTAGTTGCGGACAAGTCCGTGTGTGTTGGTTCGACTGTGGACTTTGGTCCAAGTGGCACCTATACATCTTCGGATACTTCGGTAGCGACCATCGACAATGATGGGGTAGCCACTGGAGTAAGTGGAGGTAGTGCGACCATTACGTATACTGATGGCAATGGCTGTCAGGGCACAGCGACTATTACAGTAAGTTCGAATCCAGATCTAGGTGATGCTTCCGTATGTGTTGGATCAACGGTGGATATGGGTATTGGAGCAGGTACATATAGTTCTTCCGACACTTCGGTAGCGACCGTCGATACTGATGGGGTAGTGACCGGTGTAAGTGCTGGTAGTGCGACGATTACTTATAGTGATGGTAATACTTGTTCCGACACAGCGACCATTACAGTCAATGCGAACCCAGTAGTTGCGGACAAGTCCGTATGTGTTGGTTCGACTGTGGACTTTGGTCCAAGTGGCACCTATACATCTTCGGATACTTCGGTAGCGACCATCGACAATGATGGGGTAGCCACTGGAGTAAGTGGAGGTAGTGCGACTATTACGTATACTGATGGCAATGGCTGTCAGGGCACAGCGACCATTACGGTCAATGCGCTACCAGTAGTTGCGGACAAGTCCGTGTGTGTTGGTTCGACTGTGGACTTTGGTCCAAGTGGCACCTATACATCTTCGGATACTTCGGTAGCGACCATCGACAATGATGGGGTAGCCACTGGAGTAAGTGGAGGTAGTGCGACCATTACGTATACTGATGGCAATGGCTGTCAGGGCACAGCGACTATTACAGTAAGTTCGAATCCAGATCTAGGTGATGCTTCCGTATGTGTTGGATCAACGGTGGATATGGGTATTGGAGCAGGTACATATAGTTCTTCCGACACTTCGGTAGCGACCGTCGATACTGATGGGGTAGTGACCGGTGTAAGTGCTGGTAGTGCGACGATTACTTATAGTGATGGTAATACTTGTTCCGACACAGCGACCATTACAGTTCTTCCTCTTCCTGAAATCCCAGAAATTGAAACCCAGCTAGCTGATTGTATTGGTGGAGATGGAAGTTTTATATTCCTTGGAAATCCGCAGAACTTATATATTAGTTTTGATGATGGAGAAACCTTTGATCTATATGTGGGAGCAATTTCACTTTCAGTAGGGCCTCACGATTTTGTAATCAAATATGGAGAAGATGGATGTGTGAGTGATTCTGGACAAGTAGAAATTCAGCAACTTCCGGCAACTAACTTCCCTCTTAACCCAACAATTACTCAGCCAGATTGTGAAACTGGTTTAGGAAATGTAGTGATAAGAGTTGGCATAAACACTGATATTGATACAGGATTCTTTACATACAGAATTACTAGTGGAGAAACTGTTTATTATGATCAAAAGCAAACACTAGCCGGATTTGATCTTCCTCCAGGTAACTATGTTATCTTTGGTATCAGTGATAATGGTTGTGATTCCGGAAGAATTGAGATAGTTCTAGAAGAACCTATCTGTGAAGAATTCGAAGGTTGTACCTTAGGTTATTGGAAAAATCATACAGATAGATGGCCTGCTGCTCAACCAGAAGATCCAAGCGACAATATTTGTAATACGTTTGAAACTTGTACTGAGTATGGAAAAGTGTTTACCAATGCTCCTTCATCGATTAGTGGAATGAGCTTGCTAGAAGCTTTAAATGCAAAAGGTGGCGGAATATATAACTTAGCTCGTCAATCAGTAGCGGCGTTATTAAATTCCTGTAAAGGCGAAGTGAATTATGAAATAGCTTCACCTGAGGAGGTTATTGCTTATGTAAATGCTAATTTTAACAATGCTGGTGCTGCCGGTAGTTATTTAGATGAATTGAACAACGCCGGTTGTACGCTTGGAGGATCAAGAGCTACTTCAGCACCAAATGGTGATTGTCCTAATACAGATGATACCAAACCAGGTAAAGGTAAGCCTCGCAATAATAGTAGAATTGCGGAAAATAGTTTTAGTGCTTCTCCAGTGCCATTCAATGACAGGTTAACAATTCAGTATGACTTTGAATATACTTCCAAAAAAGTAGAAATTCAGGTTTATGACCTAAGTGGTAGACTTCTTAGAACTTATCATGACAAGAAAGTGACTAAAGGAGACACGAAAGAGCTGAATATTGATTTTGCAATGAAATCGAATCAGGTATATATCCTGAGGATGGTGACAGATCGTGAAGTATTAACTAAAAACGTGATCTCATCTTCGAGAAAGTAAATAGATTTTAACCTTAAAAAAAAGAGCAGCCATTGGCTGCTCTTTTGCTTTATAATATTTTACAAAAATTAGTCTTTAAGAATGCTTCTTGAGATCACAATTTTCTGAATCTCAGAAGTACCTTCATAGATCTGAGTGATCTTAGCATCTCTCATTAACCGTTCTACATGATATTCTTTTACATAACCATTTCCCCCATGAACCTGAACTGCTTCTACACTAACATCCATGGCTGTTTTCGAAGCATATAATTTTGCCATGGCACCAGAAAGATCATAATTTTGTCCCTGGTCTTTATCCCATGCCGCTTTCATTACAAGATGCCTCGAAGCCTCAATGGAGGTATACATATCGGCTAACTTAAATGCGATAGCCTGATGGTTGCAAATTTCGGTTCCAAAAGCTTTTCGTTGCTTGGAGTAATCTTTGGCTAGTTCATAAGCTCCAGAAGCGATACCCAAAGCCTGAGCAGCAATTCCAATTCTTCCACCAGAAAGCGTTTTCATTGCAAATTTAAATCCGAAACCATCTTCGCCAATTCTGTTCTCTTTTGGAACCTTTACATCATTAAAATTCAATGAATGTGTATCGCTACCTCTAATTCCTAGTTTTTGTTCTTTAGGGCCTATCTCAAAACCTTCAGAATCTTTTTCAACGATAAAGGCATTAATTCCCTTATGTTTTTTCTCTTTATCTGTTTGAGCGATCACTAAATAATAATCGGCTGAATTACCGTTGGTAATCCAGTTCTTTGTTCCATTAAGAATATAATGATCTCCCTTATCTATTGCAGTTGTTCGTTGTGAAGTTGCATCACTTCCTGCTTCTGGTTCTGAAAGACAAAAAGCTCCCAGTTTTTCACCAGTGGTTAATTTAGATAGATATTTTTTCTTCTGGTCTTCGTTCCCAAAGGTATCCAGCCCCCAGCATACTAATGAATTATTCACAGATATCATCACTGAGGCCGAAGCATCGATTTTCGAGATTTCTTCCATAGCCAGTACATAAGAGATCGTGTCCATTCCCCCACCACCGTATTCCGGAGAAGCCATCATTCCAAGAAATCCAAGATCTCCCATTTTTTTGACAAGCTCTTTTGGAAATTCCTGTTTTTCATCTCTCTCGATCACACCCGGCAATAATTCTGTTTTTGCAAAATCACGAGCGGCATCGCGTATCATTATATGTTCTTCGGTAAGTTTAAAATCCATATGAAAAAAAATTTGTAAAAAATTGATTTTTGGAGGCCAAAGATAGCTTTTTGATGGCTATTTTTCAATTGATATTGAGTATTTTTACGAATATGGAAAAAACAAATTATAGAGCGGTAGGAGTAATGTCTGGAACCTCGCTTGATGGAATTGATCTGGTTTTTACCGAGATCAGTTTTAAAGACGAAGTTGGTTTTTCTATAATAAACTCTCAAACTATTCCATATTCAGCAGAATGGCGCCAAAAATTATCTTCCGCAATTAATTTGGAGCCTGCTGAATTGCATCAACTGGATATAGATTATACTTTTTATCTATCTGAAATTATTGTTCAATTTATTCAGAAATATGATATAGATCTTCTGGACGCAGTTTGTAGTCACGGTCATACAGTTAAACATCGCCCAAAACATGGTATTACCTTGCAGATAGGGAATCTTCCAAAACTTTCTGAAGCATTGGGAATTCCAGTGGTGTGTGACTTTAGGGTACAGGATGTTGAGCTGGGAGGTCAGGGAGCACCATTAGTTCCCATTGGGGATAGATTGCTATTTGATCAATATAAATATTGTATAAACCTGGGGGGGTTTGCCAATATTTCATTGGAAGAGCACTCCCAAAGGATAGCCTATGATATATGTCCGGTTAATACGGTCTTTAATTATTTCATGCAGAAAATTGGTGAGGAGTATGATGAAAATGGAAAGTTAGCCAGGTCTGGAGAACTAAATGAAGAATTATTGCAGGAGCTTAATTCTCTTAAATTCTACGCTAAAAAACCACCAAAGTCTTTAGGTATAGAATGGGTAAATTCTGATGTACTTCCAATAATTGAAAAATACAGGATCGAGATTCCTGAAATTCTTAAAACCTATGCCGTTCATGTTGCGATGCAAATTGCAAATAGCCTGGATGGTGATTCAAATTCTAATGTGCTTTTAACCGGTGGGGGTGTATTCAATACCTACCTTATAGAAGAACTAAAATCGAGATCTTCCTGTAATTTTATAATTCCAGATAAAGAGGTAATAGACTTCAAAGAAGCCCTTATTTTCGCATTGCTCGGAATTCTAAAATTAAGAGGCGAGATAAATGTCTTAAGTTCGGTAACCGGGGCTAAAATTGATCATTCTTCAGGTAGGATTTTTGAACCCTGAAAATTTTGCCAAATTCGGAAAGGAGCCTGCTTAGTTTTTTATATTTGCTTCAAAATATTTCAAAAATGAAAGAATTACTCAAAGTATACGAAAATAAAGAACCTGAAATTGTTTTTAACTGGAAAGATTCTGAAACTGAAGCCGAAGGCTGGACAGTGATCAATTCACTTCGTGGCGGAGCTGCTGGTGGTGGAACCAGAATGAGAAAAGGCCTGGATCAAAACGAAGTGCTTTCCCTGGCAAAAACCATGGAGGTGAAATTTACAGTTTCAGGACCATCTATTGGTGGTGCAAAATCAGGAATTAACTTTGATCCAGCAGATCCCCGTAAAAAAGGAGTTCTGGAGCGTTGGTATAAAGCAGTGTCGCCTTTGCTGAAGAGCTATTATGGCACCGGGGGTGACTTAAATGTAGATGAGATTCATGAAGTAATTCCAATCACTGAAAATTGTGGTGTCTGGCATCCACAGGAGGGGGTTTTTAATGGCCATTTTCATCCTACAGAAGCAGATAAGATTAATAGAATAGGTCAGCTAAGGCAGGGCGTGATCAAAGTTCTGGAGAATACTAAATTTTCACCAGATGTGAGTAGAAAATATACGGTAGCAGATATGATCACCGGTTATGGGGTTGCTGAAGCTGTTCATCATTACTACACTATTTACGGTGGGGATATTAATGGTAAAAGAGCCATTGTTCAGGGATTTGGAAATGTTGGATCTGCAGCCGCTTATTATCTTTCCCAGATGGGCGCTAAAATTGTTGGTATTATAGATCGTGCTGGTGGATTAATTAACGAAGATGGTTTCAGTTTTGAAGAGATCAAGAAAATGTTCCTGGATAAAGACGGGAATGCATTGAGGCATAAGGATGCAATGTCATTTGAAGAGATCAATGAAAAGGTATGGAAGCTTGATGCCGAAATATTTGCTCCATGTGCTGCCTCTCGTTTAATTTCAAAAGATCAGATTACTAATCTTATAGATCGTAAACTGGAAGTCATTTCCTGTGGAGCCAATGTTCCTTTTGCCGATAAAGAAATTTTCTTTGGTCCTATTATGGAATATACCGACGAAAGAGTAAGTCTTATTCCAGACTTTATCTCTAACTGCGGTATGGCGCGTGTATTTGCATATTTTATGGAAAGAAGGGTGCAAATGACCGACGAGGCGATTTTTAATGATACTTCCATGACTATTAAAAATGCAATTCAGAATACTTTTGATAATAACAGAAGCAAAACCAATATTAGCAAAACAGCTTTTGAAGTAGCTCTTAAACAGCTTGTTTAAAAGTTTGTGCATATAATTTAAAAGTTCTGGTAAAAGCAGACCACTGATTATTTAAATTTGATTTACAATTAAATTTAGAATAACACGTTACATTAAAAAACCCATTTATACATATGCTTAATTTTATTCAGCAGGACGAGGTTACTGAAGCTGCACAAACAGCAGAACCCATCGTAGAAGAAAAGACCTTATCCTTATTTGATCTTATGTTTAGCGGAGGTCTTGGTGGCCAGATCATCATTATCATTTTATTCGTTCTGTTATTCGCAGCTGTTTATATTTATTTTGAGAGGCTCTTTGCCGTTAAAGCAGCCAGTAGGGTAGATAAGAACTTTATGCTTCAAATTAAAGACAGTGTTCAAAGTGGAAATATTGAATCTGCAAAGATCAGATGTGCACAAAGTGATTCTCCGGTTGCCAGGCTTACTGAAAAGGGAATTTCCAGAATTGGAAGTCCTTTAGAGGACATTAATACAGCTATAGAAAATGCTGGTAGATTGGAAGTGTATAAGCTGGAAAAAAATGTAAGTATTTTGGCGACTATCGCTGGTGCAGCACCAATGATTGGGTTCCTTGGGACGGTAATTGGTATGGTGCTTGCTTTTCATGAACTGGCCACAAGTAGCGGACAGGCGCAAATGGGAGCATTGGCTGAAGGTATTTATACCGCCATGACTACTACCGTTGCTGGTTTGATCGTTGGGATTATCGCTTATATAGGTTATAACCACCTTGTAGTAAAGACAGATAAAGTGGTGCATCAAATGGAAGCTACCGCGGTAGATTTCCTTGACCTTTTAAACGAACCTGCTTAATATGAATTTAAGAGGAAGAAATAAGATAAGTCCGGAGTTTAGCATGAGTTCAATGACAGATGTAGTTTTTCTACTTCTCATTTTCTTCATGTTAACCTCACCGGTAATTACTCCTGAAGCTCTGGATCTAATTCTGCCAAAAGCCAAAGGAAAAACTACCAGCAAGCAAACACTATCTGTTAGTATTACAAAAGATCTTCAGGTCTATATTAATAGTGAGAGAATAAGCAATAGTTCACTGGAGTCTACACTAAAAAGCCGGTTGGCTGGAGAAGAAAATCCAACGATTATCCTTCGAGCAGAAGAAGGAGTGCCTATAGAAAAAGCGGTAAACGTAATGGATATTGCAAATAGGAATAGTTACAAGATAGTTTTAGCGGTAAAACCTGAATAGAATGTCGATGCTGGAAACAAAACATGAGAAGAAATCTTTTACGATTACGGTAGTACTACACGTACTACTGATTCTTCTTTTGATTTTTTTCGGTTTAACCTATTTAGATCCGCCACCTGAAAATGGGATAGCGATTAATTTTGGAACCTCTGAAG
This sequence comes from Gramella sp. MAR_2010_147, assembly GCF_900105135.1. NCBI lineage: Bacteria > Pseudomonadati > Bacteroidota > Flavobacteriia > Flavobacteriales > Flavobacteriaceae > Christiangramia > Gramella sp. MAR_2010_147. The sequence goes on from NZ_LT629741.1 coordinate 2,727,540, forward strand.
TAGGTTCTGGAAATGAACAGCCAAAGGAGCCTGTGAAATCTGCTCCAAAACAATCTGCAACTCAACCTGTAAAGTCTGAACCGGTGATTGAAAAAGAGGTGGTTACCCAGGATATTGAGGAAGCGCCGGTAATTGAAAAGAAAAAAAAGAAACCTACTCCAGTAGAAACCAAACAGCCTGAACCACCAAAAGAAGACCCCAAGCCGGTTAAAAAACCAGAGCCAAAACCAGATAAGTCTACCAATGATGCTCTAAGCAGTATATTAAATGGGCCAGAGAGATCTGGGACCGCTACCGGTGGAGAGGGAAATGAAAATGTTGCCGGAGATAAAGGAAGTCCAGATGGGGATCCAAATGCCAGTTCTTACTATGGCCAGGGATCAGGTCTTGATGGTGATGGGAATTACAGATTGGGTGGTAGAAAGGCATTAAACAAAGAAAAATTTGTCCAGGATTGCAATGAATCTGGAATTGTGGTGGTTAAGATCGTAGTAGATCAATCTGGACGTGTGGTAAGTGCCCAACCGGGAATGAAAGGAACTACCAATAGTGCCTCCTGTTTAACCGCACCGGCAAAAAGAGCAGCGCTGGCTACAAGATTTAACAGCGATTCCAATGCGCCTTCTCAACAGGTTGGAACCATTATCTACAATTTTAAACTTACTGAATAGGTGAAGATTTATCAAGAAACTGTTGATTGGATGTTTCAACAGTTACCTATGTTTCAAAGAATAGGGAAACAGGCTTTTAAAAAGGATCTTTCCAACACCCTTAAACTGGCTGAACATCTTGATCATCCAGAAAACAAATTCAAGAGTATCCATGTAGCCGGTACTAACGGTAAAGGTTCTGTAAGCCACATGCTTGCCTCGGTATTTCAGTCTGCTGGTTATAAAACCGGTTTGTATACTTCCCCGCATCTTAAAGATTTTAGAGAAAGAATTAGAATTAACGGTAAGATGATTCCGGAGAGAAATGTAGTTGATTTTATTGGGAAAAATCAAAGCTTTCTGGAGGATAATAAGCTGAGTTTTTTTGAAATGAGCGTGGGAATGGCTTTCCATCATTTCGCAGAAGAAGGAGTTGATATTGCTATTATTGAGACCGGAATGGGGGGCAGGCTGGATTCGACTAATATCATTTCCCCGCAACTATCGGTCATTACCAATATTGGCCTGGATCATACTGCATTTCTTGGAGAAAACCTTTCAGAGATCGCTCAAGAGAAAGCAGGTATCATTAAGACGAATGTTCCAGTAGTCATAGGTGAAAAACAAAAGGAAACAGAAACTGTTTTTAGAAAAGTTTCAAAAAACTTAAACTCGAATATTTTTTTTGCGGAAGACTTTAAATTTCAAGAGTATTCTACCGATTTAAAAGGGGATTATCAGAAAAAGAATTTGAGGACAGTGCTTACATGTATTAAGGTGCTAAGAAAGAATTCCTGGGATATACCGGAAGAAGCTCTTAAAAATGCTCTTAATAATGTAAAACTCCATACTGGGCTTCAGGGCCGGTGGGATATAATTCGCGAAAGACCGAAAATAATTTGTGATACGGCACACAATGCTGAGGGACTCAATCTCGTAATGAAACAGCTCAAAAAAGAAAGCTTTCTTCATCTGCATATAGTTTTGGGGGTAGTTAATGATAAAGATCTTTCTAAAATATTGCCTTTATTTCCTAAGAGCGCATATTTCTATTTCTCAAAACCAAATGTACCTCGAGGGCTTGATGCTGAGCAGCTTCAAGCTGAGGCATCAAAATACAATTTAGAGGGACTGGTTTATAATTCCATCAAGGATGCTTTCCTGGCTGCGGAACAGGAAGCGCTGGATGAAGACCTAATCTACGTTGGAGGAAGTAATTTTACGGTTGCAGAAGTATTATAAATCAAAACTAAATTTTCAGGATAATTTACCTTATCTTTATTAGGCTCTGTAAATAATATGTTGTTTAGTAACTCCCTTCTACACTTACTTTCTTTGGTTTAACCCATTTTCTATATCATGAGTTGACTTTTTAGCTATGAATATTTATTCACTAAAAAAATCAACTAAAAATGAAAACAATCACCAAACAATTGGTTCTTGTACTTATGCTCTCCATTATTGGAGCTGCCACGGGTCAGGAAGAGACCAATCAATCAGAAGAGCAGGAGTACCAGCCTGTTTACATTACAATGACTACCACACACTGGAGTGATGATCCAGAAACAGATTTTTCAGATTGGCTTGACACTGAAAAACAGTATTTCGAGAACGTTACTAAAAAGAACGATCTAATTCTTAGTTCGGGCGTTTATACCCATTATTTTACCGCAGACAATTCTGAAGTGATGCTGGTGAATGTATACAGGACCTGGGAAGATATTGAAAAAGCGAATGAAATTAATCAAAAACTCGTGGAAGAAGCCTGGCCAGATGAGGATGAAAGACAGAAATTTTTTGAGAAACAGGCTGGCTATTATGAACCAGATCACAATGATGAGATCTATCAATCCATGGAATACATGATCCCTGAAACTGAAGGAGGGGAGGAGCCTCGTATTTATTATGTTAGAACTAGCGAGCTTTCTATGAATGGAGAGGGCTCTCCGGAAAAATTCAAAGAATATTTTGAGAAAGTCACTAAAAAGAGCAAAAAACTAAAGGGATACTATACCCATAGACATTTATGGGGGTCCAATAGCAGGGAATTTAGTGAAGTTTTTGTGTTTGATAGTCTGGGTGAGATAGAAGATTTCTTTGATGAAGAACAGGAGTTAACATCTGCCTCCTGGCTAGATGAAAATGAAAGAAATGCTTTTATTGATGATATGGGCAAATTATTTACCGGAAGACACGGAGATTATGTTTACCGGAGTGTTCCCGAACTAATGAAATAGAATGCTCACCCTGAGGTTTTTACCTCAGGGTGTTTTTAAATGTTTAGAGGGATAAATTAAATTGACAAAATTAAATTCATTTTTCAATGAAATTGTTTTGTGTAAATGAAAATCTAGTCTATATTTGCATCCGCAATCACGCAAGGGCGCGTAGCTCAGTTGGTTCAGAGCACTTGGTTTACACCCAAGGGGTCAGGGGTTCGAATCCCTTCGCGCCCACAGAATCGAAAAGGCTTCCAGAATTGGAAGCCTTTTTTTATGCATAAAAATTAAATTGAAAATCCTTTAAAAAATATATATCAGATTACTCATTTTTGATATATTTGCATCCGCAATCACGCAAGGGCGCGTAGCTCAGTTGGTTCAGAGCACTTGGTTTACACCCAAGGGGTCAGGGGTTCGAATCCCTTCGCGCCCACATAATCAAAAAGGCTTCCAGAATTGGAAGCCTTTTTATTTTTCTATAATTCAGATTGTCCAATTTCATTTCGCCATTAAATTTACTTAAATTCAGGAGGTACTTTTTGATCTTAGAATGAGAGTGTATTTTGAAGTAAAAAAATCTGAGGAAAATTGATAAATTCTTAATTGCAGGCACAGGCATTGTTGAAGCAAGAAAAAGCTATTCAGAAGGGTTATATCTATTGGTTCTGTACGGATACATAATAGTGAAATTATAGTTAGAGGTTATAATAGAAGGGTGTGGTATTTTGCATGGGAGAATGAATGAAACTTTCAAAGGAGTCGTCAGCTTTGAAAAGAAGATATTGATAAATAATAGTTTATGGCGGCAATTCTCTTTTTGATATATTTGTTACAAACGGGTGATTAGCTCAGTTGGTTCAGAGCATTACCTTGACAGGGTAGGGGTCACTGGTTCGAATCCAGTATCACTCACAAAAAAAGCCTCACTAGAGAAGTGAGGCTTTTTTGTTTCAGGTTTACAAGAATTAGTTTACCGTACCAATTTCCAATCTGGATATTATTTCTTTATAGAGTCTAAAACCCTTTCCAGGGCCATTCCTCTGGATCCTTTGATCATAAAATAACAATTCTGAAAATCTGAATCTGCTAAATGTTCTTTTAAACTTTCTATAGATTTGAATTTAAAGATGAAATTGCTACTGGTATCAGTGTTTTTAAAATGATCTCCTAGTAAATAAATTTCTGCAAAATCACTGTTCTGAACATAATTTGCAATGACCTGATGTTCGGTAGTTGCAGAGCTTCCTAGTTCAAACATATCTCCCAGAATGGCAATTTTCTGCTTGTTTGTGCGTAGCTGACTAAAATTTTCCAGCGCTGCGTGCATACTGGTTGGATTGGCATTATAGGCATCCATGATAATGGTGTTGGTGCCTGTTTCTAAAACCTGAGAACGATTATTGTTAGGACTATAATGTTCTATAGCTTCTCTTATTTCTTCAAACTTAACTTTAAAGTATAAGCCTATACATAAAGCTGCAGCCATGTTCGTGGTATTATACGAACCTGTTAATTTACTTTTGAAATCAGTCTGATTATAATTTAGTTGTGCATGGGGTAGACCGGTATGGTATTGAACTTTTACATTAGCATCTTTACTTTCTCCAAAGCTAAATACATGACTGTATTTTTCATGTTTTCTCTGGATCTCGTCATCGATATTTAAAAAAATCAATTTATGTCTTTCCTGTAAATCCTTATAAAGTTCAGTTTTAGCTTTAACAACTCCATCCAGGCTTCCGAAGCCTTCCAGGTGAGCTTTCCCGAAATTTGTAATATAACCGTAATCTGGATTTGCAATGCTGCACAGAAACTCTATCTCTAAAGGATGATTTGCTCCCATTTCAATAATACCAAACTCAGTTTGAGCATCCATGGATAATAAGGTTAAAGGAACCCCTATATGATTATTAAGGTTCCCTTTTGTAGCGATGGTTTTAAATTTTCTTGAAAGAACGGAATGGACAAGCTCCTTAGTGGTTGTTTTTCCGTTACTGCCCGTTATGGCAAGAATGGGAATTTGCAAGTAGTTTCTGTGAAATTTAGCTAGATTCTGAAGTGTTTCAAGAACATTTTTAACTAAGATATAATCTTCTTTGTCCTTTGCAAGCTTTTTGTCATCTACCACTACATACCGGGCACCATTTTGAAGTGCAGCTTGAGCAAATTCATTGCCATTAAAGTTTTCGCCTTTGAGTGCAAAAAACATACTATCCTTTCTGATATTTCTGGTATCTGTGTCAGCGCCTGAGCAAAGCAGGAAGCGTTGATGTAATCTAGCTGTATTCATAAAATAAATCTATAAAAAAAGCCCTAAACAAATTAGGGCTTTAAGTTTATTTTATAGTAGTTACTCGTTTAATTACTTCTGGCTGTCTTGTTTTTATCTAAAGATTTAGAGCCAACTCGAGACATTGCATTTCTAAAACCAATATAGTCTGTGGCCATGTCTTGTGGAAAATAGCGGCGCTGAGCTGGGTCTAGCCAATAAGCTCTGTCTCTCCAGCTACCTCCTTTATAAACTCTTACTTCATCACTAACCAGTGTGGTTCTTTTTTCTTTGTCGTAACCCCTTTCTGTAATTCCACCTTCAGATGTGCTATCAGCATAAGTGAAATTGTCGTAAGTAGGAGAATTATACATCCTTTTAGCAGGATCTTCTTCTGTTTCCTGGAAGGGCTGGTAATATCTACTGGAGCTTTTATCACCATCACGGTAATCTCTTTGATCACTCTCAGTGAAATTAGTTCTCATGTAAGTGTCTTCTTCAGTAACAGGCACCTGAGCGATCTCACCAGGAAGGTTTCGAGCTACCAGTTTTCCATTGCTTAAAGTATCATACACAACATCATCTGTTCCAACAATTTTTACGGTACCATCTTCATTGATGGCATGTTTGGTGTAAACGTTACCACGGTAATAATTGAAGTCATTAAATTCATCATCTACGATAGGCCTGTAAACGTCAGCAACCCATTCAGAAACATTTCCAGCCATATCATATAGACCAAAATCGTTAGGTTCATAAGTTTTTACTTCCGCTGTAATATCGGCACCATCATCACTCCATCCTGCAATTCCGCCATAATCACCATCTCCCTGTTTGAAATTGGCAAGTTGATCTCCCATTCTCTTAACATCACCATTTCTGGTGTATTGACCATCCCAAGGATATTTTTTTCTACCTCTATAAGTGTTGTAGCTTCTAATTCCCGTTAATCCCAGTGCAGCATATTCCCATTCGGCTTCTGTTGGAAGTCTGTATTCTGGATAAATTAATCCGCTTTCACGACCTGGATATACTTTTTTAATTGGATCACCGGCTTCATTGGTTTCATTCAGCCTGTCTTGAGATTCATCACCACCCTGACTAATTTCGGTATTGCCTCCATAAGCTTTACTCGGGGTGTGAATATATGTTTCAGTATTAAACGTAGAAGAGGCATCTACATCTGTATATCTTGCGCCTTCTTTAATAAAACCTTCTTTTTCCAGGTTGCTTTCGTTTACACGATCTGTTCTCCATTTACTGAATTCCACAGCCTGAATCCAGCTAACTCCAACAACAGGGTACTCTGCATAAGCTGGGTGACGTAGGTAATTAGTTACCATCGTTTCATTATATCCTAAACGGTTTCTCCATACCAAGGTGTCTGGAAGAGCTCCGTCATAAATATTCTTATAATTTTCTTCACTTGGAGGGAAAACACGTCTTAGCCAATCTAGGTATTCCAGATACATTTTGTTGGTAACTTCGGTCTCGTCCATATAAAAGGACTGAACATGTTGTTGTGTTGGTGTGTTGTTCCAGTCGTGCATAGGGTCATCTTGCACACGTCCCATAGTGTAAGTTCCTCCTTCTACAAATACAAGACCCGGGGCAGCTTCCTGCTCCTTATAATCGGTGTTGTATTGAAATCCGCCTTCATCCGAATTTATATCCCATCCGGTTGCGCGAGAGGTGTTTTTGTAATTGTTCGATTTATTACAGCTTAGTAAGCTAACGCCACAAACTACAGCAATAACGGCTTTTAAAGCTACATTCAATTTCATAGTATTCCCTTCTTTATGATAGAAATTTAGGCTTTGCAATATACTAATTAACGATAAATGTACAAGATTATTTTGTTAATTCTAAAAGAGTTGGAAATTACATAACTCCCTGATATGCCATGACCTAAGATCGTTTTATATTCGGTTTATTATTAGGCTTTTAAGTTTTAGGCCTAAGAAGATTTATAAACGGCTAATTAACTTAAAAATTATATGGAATTCTAATTTTGGTCGAATATAATAGTCTCTCGTCCCATGAATGCAATAATTTATATTAATTTGAGTTATATTCATTAAGCCCAAACTTAATTGCCATTTTAAATTTCATGTTTTTATAATTGTTGAGAAAGCTTTTTTGTGAAGAGGTTCTTTCTTAACGGGAATATTACTATATATTTGTTTATCATTAACTACTATAATGAAAAAAATTACATTCTTTTTGATCGTCGCCATTTTGTTTGCCGATCTTTCATTGTTTGCTCAGGAAAATGATAGGGATAGGGTAATTACTACGGCTGTTCCTTTTTTATTGGTTGCTGCAGATGCGCGTGCTGCCGGGATGGGTGACCAGGGGGTTGCTACCTCTCCAGATGTTTTTTCTCAACAATGGAATCCGGCGAAGTATGCTTTTGCAGACAGAGAAAATGGCGTGGCAGTGTCCTACACTCCATATTTAAGTGAGATTGTTAATGATATCTTTCTTGGAAGTCTTAACTACTTCCATAAATTAGATGATCGTAGTGCAGTTGCGGCAAGTCTTCGATATTTTAGTTTGGGATCTATTGAGACCCGTCAGGGCTTTGAAGATCTTCCTCTTTTGGTTAGTCCTAATGAACTTACATTTGATGTTTCTTATTCTTTGAAATTAAGTGAAACACTATCTATGGCTGTCGCCGGGAGATATCTTAGATCAGATCTTGGACTTCAGGATAGTGAAGATTTAGGAGCTGCTTCCACTTTTGGGGTAGATGTGGCCGCATATTATGAAGGAGAACAGCTTACGTTAAGTAATTTTGACGGTAGATGGCGTTTGGGTGCTGCGATTTCCAACATTGGGCCTAAAATGAAATATGATGACGCGGGTCAGGAAAACTTTATTCCAACCAATCTTAAACTTGGTGCTGGTTTCGACTTTATTTTTGATGCGGATAATCGTTTAGGAACTTATGTGGAGTTTAATAAGTTGTTGGTGCCAACTCCACAGGATTTTGATGATGACGGGGATATTGATGGTGAAGATGATGAAGAATATAATTCAGTAGGTTCTATAGAAGGTGTTTTTAAATCTTTTGGGGATGCTCCAGATGGTTTTTCTGAAGAGTTAAAAGAGGTAACACTTGCTTTAGGAGCTGAATACTGGTATCAGGAGAAATTTGCTCTTCGCGCAGGATACTTCAATGAAAGTGAAGAAAAGGGGTTTAGAAGATTTTTCTCGTTAGGTGCTGGTTTTGCCTATGAGAATATTATTATAGACGCCTCTTATTTATTTTCCACGTCTTCTGTTCCAAGTCCTTTAGAAGGAACACTTAGATTTGGATTAAGTTTTAATTTTGGAGATAGCTTCAATAATTAATAAAAACATTTCTTAAAACTCTCTTATTGCTACTTGAAACCTTAGGGGTTTCTCTTACCTTGTTTTTCCAATAATTTTATATGAAGCCACTTACCATTACTTCACGTTTAGAAGTTTATGAATCTATAGATGAAATTCCTCAGGATGTTCAGGATCTAATGCAGAAAGCTATTGATGTGAGGGAGCATGCTTATGCGCCATATTCCAGATTTAAAGTAGGGGCTGCTATTCTTTTGGAGAATGAAGAAGTCGTAGTAGGGAGTAATCAGGAGAATGCGTCCTATCCATCCGGTTTATGTGCTGAGAGAACGGCTATCTATGCAGCTGGGGCTAAGTTTCCTAATTCCCGAATTTTAAAAATTGCGATCACAGCAAAATCTTTAAGACATAAAGTTGTTTCGCCGGTGCCTCCATGCGGTGCATGCAGACAAGCTATGGTTGAATATGAAGTAAAGCAGGAAGATGCCATTGAACTTTATTTCATGGGAGAAACAGGAAAAGTTGTAAAAGCTGAGTCTATAAAGGATTTGTTGCCTTTAGTGTTTGATAATTCCTGTCTATAAGGTTTTCGTAATTTTTTTGCAGTAAAACTGTTTTCGTTTCTTGTCGAAAATAGTATTTTTGTTATCCGCTTGGCAAAACCAATCTGTCTGGCCATTAAATATAAATTTTAGATGAAGAAAATTACAAAAGCCACCTACTTAAAGTGGTACGAGGATATGTTGTTTTGGCGCAAATTCGAGGATAAGCTTGCGCAGGTTTATATTCAACAAAAAGTTAGAGGATTTTTACATTTATATAACGGGCAGGAAGCTATTTTAGCAGGTGCACTTCATGCGATGGATCTTGAAAAAGACCGTATGATTACCGCCTACAGAAACCATGTTCAGCCAATCGGGATGGGAGTGGATCCTAAAAGAGTAATGGCAGAGCTTTATGGAAAGAAGACTGGTACCTCGATGGGACTTGGGGGCTCTATGCATATTTTCGCCAAAGAACAAAGATTCTATGGTGGTCACGGGATTGTTGGAGGTCAAATTCCTCTGGGAGCTGGACTTGCTTTTGCCGATAAATACCACAAAAGAGATAATGTAACCTTAACCTTTATGGGTGATGGTGCAGTAAGACAGGGAGCTCTTCATGAAACCCTGAATATGGCTGTAAACTGGAATTTACCGGTTGTTTTCTGTGTGGAGAATAATGGGTATGCTATGGGAACCTCTGTGGCACGTACTTCCAAGGATACTGAAATATGGAAATTGGGTAATGGCTATGAGATGCCATGTGGCCCTGTAGATGCAATGGATCCCGTAAAAGTTGCTGAAGCACTGGATGAGGCAATCACCAGAGCGAGAAAAGGAAATGGTCCAACTTTCCTTGAGTTAAAAACATATCGATATAGAGGTCATTCTATGAGTGATGCTCAGAAATATCGTACCAAGGATGAAGTTGCTGAATATCAGAAACTAGATCCTATCACTAAAGTTAAGGAGATAATTAAGGAGAAGAAATACGCTTCAGAAAAAGAAATAAAAGAGATCGATAAACGCGTTAAGGAGAAAGTTTCAGAATGTGAGAAATTTGCAGATGAATCAGATTTCCCGGATAAGAATATCATGTACGACGTTGTTTACGAACAAGAGGATTATCCTTTTCTAGCACATAAATTAGACTAAACTATGGCAGAAGTTATCAAAATGCCACGTTTGAGCGATACCATGGAAGAAGGTACCGTTGCAAAGTGGCTGAAAAAAAAGGGAGATAAAGTAGAAGAAGGTGATATTCTGGCTGAAATCGAAACTGACAAAGCCACGATGGAATTTGAATCTTTTTATGATGGGACTTTACTTCATATTGGGGTTGAAGAGGGCGATGGCGCCCCGGTGGATGAATTGCTGGCTATAATTGGTGAAGAAGGTGAAGATATTTCTGACCTTATCAATGGAGGTGGCAGTGATGATGATTCTGAAGATGATAAGGATGAGAAAAAGGATAAATCTGCAGAGTCTAAGGATAAGAAAAAATCTAAAGACGATTCTGATAAAGATGATGAGTCAGATTCCGATGATGACGGTGGAGATGATGAAGGTGTTCCCGAGGGTGTGGAAATTATAAATATGCCTCGTTTAAGTGACACGATGGAAGAAGGAACCGTGGCTGCATGGCTTAAGCAGGAAGGGGACAAAGTTCAGGAAGGAGATATTCTTGCTGAAATAGAAACCGATAAGGCTACAATGGAATTTGAGTCTTTCTATGAAGGTACGCTGTTGAAAATAGGAATCCAGGAAGGGGAGTCTGCAAAAGTAGATAGTCTTCTGGCAATTATTGGCCCTGAAGGAACCGATGTTTCAAAAATTGATACTTCGGGCGGAAGCGATAAAAAGAAAAAGAAATCTGATTCAGCAGATAAAAAAGAAGAGAATACCGATTCTTCTAAAGATTCAGAAAAACAGGATAAAGAAGAGAAAAGTTCTTCCAGCCAGTCTGAAGCTAAGGACGGAAAAAGAATTTTTGCTTCTCCATTGGCCAAAAAAATGGCTGAAGATAAGGGAATTGACCTTTCCAATGTTTCAGGATCTGGTGAGAATGGAAGGATCGTAAAGAAAGATATAGAAAACTATAAAGAGTCTGATAAACCAGCAGAAGCAAAAGCAGATTCAGCTGAAAAATCTACTGCTGCGGCTCAGCCATATACTCCGGCGGGAGAAGAAAGTTTTGAAGATCGTAAAAATTCACAAATGCGTAAGGTGATTGCCAAGCGTTTGGGTGAATCTAAATTTACTGCTCCTCATTACTATCTTACTATCGAGGTGAATATGGAGAACGCGATGGCTTCAAGAAAACATATCAACGAAATGCCAGATGTGAAGGTGTCTTTCAATGATATGGTGATCAAAGCTTCAGCAATGGCTCTTAGAAAACATCCACAGGTAAACAGTCAGTGGACAGGGGATGCAACTAAAATTGCCAGGCATATCCATATGGGTGTGGCTGTAGCGGTAGAAGAAGGTCTTGTGGTTCCTGTGCTTAAGTTTGCAGATCAAATGTCGCTAACGCAAATTGGCGGGAATGTAAAAGATCTTGCAGGAAAGGCTAGAAATAAAAAGATCCAGCCGGCAGATATGGAAGGAAGTACTTTTACAGTTTCTAACCTTGGAATGTTTGGAATTGTAGAATTTACCAGTATTATTAATCAACCAAACTCAGCGATACTTTCTGTTGGGACAATCGTAGAGAAGCCGGTGGTTAAGAATGGCGAGATCGTGGTTGGGAATACCATGAAACTTACACTTGCATGCGATCACAGAACGGTTGATGGTGCAACAGGTGCTGCATTTTTACAAACTTTAAAGACTTATATGGAAAACCCGGTGACCATGCTGGCTTAATTCGAAGCTTTAATAAATTATGAGAATCCCGCCTAATCGCGGGATTTTTTTATCTTTAGCGCTATGAGAAAAATAACACAGTTCAATACATTTTGCGGCATGTTCATTATGCTGTTTTCTATCCTGGCATGTACTGGCCAAACCAAAAACAATTCAGAAGTAATAAATGCTGAAGTTTCTATCGCTGAAGTTCAGAATGATCTCAACTACCTGTCTTCAGATGATTTAATGGGAAGAAAAACAGGAAGCCAGGGGATTGAAGATGCTGCAGTATTTATTGAAGATAAATTTCAGACTTATGGGCTGAAACCATATTTTGAGACCTATAGAGATCATTTTATGATCAATGACATTAAGGGATTTAATGTAGTAGGATATCTGGAAGGTAGCGATTCCAAGTTGAAAGATGAGTTTATAGTGATAGGGGCGCATTATGATCATATTGGAACTGGAAAAGAAGTTGAAGGAGATACAATTGCGAATGGTGCTAACGATAATGCCGCAGGTACCGTTGGAGTAATTCAGCTGGCGAAATATTTTGCTGAAAATGGAGGAAATAAAAGGAGTATTATTTTCGCTTTGTTCTCAGGGGAAGAAATGGGATTAAAAGGTTCAAAGCATTTGGCTGAAAAGTTGAAAGAAGAAGATCTGAACTTATATGTGATGTTCAACCTTGAAATGATTGGGGTACCAATGAAGGCGAAAGATTTTAAGGCTTACTTGACCGGATTCGAAAAATCGAATCTCGCTGAAAAATTTAATGAATATTCTGATGGAGAACAGGTACTGGGATTTTTGCCACAGGCTCAGCAGATGAGCCTTTTCCAACGAAGTGATAACTATCCGTTCTATCAGGTTTTTGGAGTGCCTTCGCAAACTGTGAGTACTTTTGATTTTTCTAATTATCCATATTATCATCATGTAGATGACGAATCTGAATTTCTGAATGCTGAATTTATGGCTTCCCTGATAGAAGATCTCATTCCTGGATTAGTGAAAATGTCCAGTTCTGCTGAGAAGGAAATTAAAATGAACGAGTAATGAAGAATATTGTAGTTACAGGTACCAGCAGAGGTATTGGGTTTGAACTGGTTTCCATTTTGTCAAAAATGGGGCATAATGTACTGGCCTTATCCCGCAATAAAAAACCCGTGGCAAACATGGAATTATCTAATGTAAATGCTTTTTCTTTTGATATCACAGATGAAGACAGTCATATTCGAGCTGAAAGTTTTATTGAAGATCAGTGGAGCTCCAAAGTAGATATTTTAGTTAATAACGCCGGTGCCTTTTTAAATAAGCCGTTTGAAGAAACAAAGTCAAATGATTTTAGAGAGGTATATGAAGTAAATGTAATTGGGGTTGCCTCCATTACCAGAAAATTACTTCGCTTTATGTACAAAGACTCCCATGTGCTAAATATCAGTAGTATGGGCGGAATTCAGGGAAGTATGAAGTTTCCTGGACTAGCGGCGTACAGTTCCAGTAAAGGTGCGTTGTTAACACTCACTGAATTGCTAGCGGAAGAGTATAAAGAGAGTGGGCCATCTTTTAATGCACTGGCCCTTGGTGCAGTTCAAACAGAAATGCTCGAAGAGGCTTTTCCCGGGTATAAAGCTCCTGTGAATGCTCAGGAAATGGCCAAATATATTGCAGATTTTAGTTTGAACGGGCAAAAATTCTATAACGGTAAAATTTTGCAGGTGTCCAATAGTACACCCTGATGAATGAAGGAGATTCTTTCAAAATACCTGCCGGCAAATGCGGTAGAACCCGTTTCAGAATTGATAAAAATGAATGGGGTTCACTTAAAGATTGTCAATGAACGTGTAACCAGACATGGTGATTACAGAAGATTACCGGATGGCTCTCAGCAAATCACCATTAATGCAAATTTGAATAAATACCGGTTTTTAATAACCAGTATTCATGAGATCGCTCATTTAATCGCTTTTGAAAAATATGGACGTGAAATAAAACCTCATGGATTGGAATGGAAATTTTGTTTTAGAAGTTTGATGTTACCTTTTATAAGACCAGAGATATTTCCAAATTCCTTATTGCCGGTGATCGCAAATCATTTTAGAAATCCAAAAGCCAGTAGTGATACAGATGCAAAATTATCTGTTGCGCTCAAAAGTTTTGATCCTGAGAATGGTAAAAACTATATTTTTGAGATTCCTTTAGGAAGTGTGTTCAAGATCCATAACGGGAAGACTTTTAAAAAAGGTCCTAGAAAAGTGAAACGATACGAATGCCTGGAAATCGATTCAGGAAAAATTTATTTATTTCAGCCAAATGCTGAAGTACATTTAATTAAGGTTTAAAAAATTATGACGGGGACTAAAAAAGATAATTACTATGCAATTATTATGGCAGGCGGTGTTGGGTCAAGATTTTGGCCAGCAAGTAAAGCATCAAATCCTAAGCAGTTCATAGATATTTTGGGCGTAGGGGAAACGCTTTTTCAAACTACTTTTAAAAGACTTTCAAGACTTATTCCTGCTGAAAATATTTATGTGCTAACCAATGAAAAGTATGTAGATATGATCAAAGATCAGGTTCCGCAAATAAAAAACGAGCAAATTGTTCCGGAGCCCGAAATGAGAAATACTGCACCCAGCATTTTATTAGGGGCATTGAAGATTTTCAAAAAGAATGAGAATGCTTTAACAATCGTAGCTCCCAGTGATCACTGGATAAAGGACGAAGACGGTTTTATCGAGTCTATCCAGGAAGCTTTTGACAATGTAGAGAATGATGACAAACTTATAACGCTTGGTGTGGAACCAACAATGCCAAATACGGGTTACGGATATATTAAGTATGATAAGGAGCGAAAGGAAAACGTTAAGAAGGTAGATGCTTTTACAGAAAAACCAAACGTAAAAAAGGCGAAGAAATTTATTGAAGCTGGAAATTATGCCTGGAATGCCGGTATTTTTATATGGAGTGCAAAATTTATTATTGAAAATTTTAAGCAGTATCTGCCAGATATGTTTGATATTTTTAATAAAGGAGAAAGAAAGTGGAATACAAATGAAGAACAGCAGTTTTTGAAAGAGAATTACTCCAAAGCTTCTAATATTTCAATTGATTACGGGATCATGGAGAAATCTGATGATGTGTATGTGATTCCGGTAAGTTTTGACTGGAATGATCTTGGAACCTGGTCTTCGGTACAAACCGAATTACCTGCAGATGAAGATGATAATACAACGATAAACTGCAGACTTCATTCAGAAGATTCAAAAAATAATATTGTTTCTGCAATTGATAAAAAGATCGTAGTTTTAAAAGGGTTGTCAGATTTTATAATAGTTGAAGATAAAGATATTTTAATGATCGTTCCAAAATCTGATGAACAGTATATTAAAGAATTAAGAGATCAGGTTATGAAAGATTTTGGTGAAGACCTAGGTTAAAAATGGCAGAAATAAAGAATACAGAAACTGAGTCTAAGAATTCCAGTGGAGAAAATCTTAGGGAGGACGCAAAGGAAATTCAGAAAAAGGCACGTACATTTTTAAGCCGCCTTCTGGATATTCGGGAAGATACTGATAGGGAGTCAACGGTTGAGGCTGTCCAGAAGGATATCTCATTCAAAGGGCATAATGCATGGATTCTAATCTTTTCAATATTTGTAGCATCCATAGGACTTAATGTTAGTAGTACTGCTGTGGTTATTGGCGCGATGCTTATTTCTCCTCTTATGGGTCCCATTGTAGGTATAGGAATGGCAGTAGCTATTAACGATGTAGATACTTTAAGACGCTCTTTTGTCAATCTGGGTATTATGGTGGGCCTAAGTGTAATCACGGCCACTATTTATTTCTTTATTTCACCAGTAAAACAGGAAACTCCTGAATTAATTGCCAGAACATATCCCACAATTTTAGATGTACTGGTCGCTATTTTTGGCGGACTTGCTCTAATTGTGGCTAAAACTAAAAAAGGAACTATAGCAAGTGTTATTCTAGGGGTAGCGATCGCTACAGCACTTATGCCACCGCTTTGTACTGTTGGTTATGGTTTGGCAACTGCAAAATGGGATTTTGCTTTAGGAGCCCTTTATTTGTTTTCGATAAATGCGGTATTTATAGCACTGTCTACTTTTGTTGTTTCAAAATTGTTAGGTTTTCCTTTAGTTAAATATGCTAATAGTAAAAGGCGAAGAAGAACAGCTCAAATAGCTTCTACCGTTGCCATAATTGTAATGATCCCCAGTGTTGTTCTTTTTGTAAAATTGCTCAGGGAGCAGGTTTTCCAGAGTAAGGCGACAGAATTTATTGAAAATACCGTAAGATATTCGGGTGCTGAAACTTTAAAGTTTACAAGTGACTATAAAGACAGAACGATAGATGTATATATGATAGGTAATTCAATTCCTTTAGCAACAATTACTACTTGGCAGGAATCTTTGGATGATGTGGAAGCTTTAAAGGAAACTCAACTTATAGTACATCAGGGTAACGATCAGAGTCAGGATATTAATCAACTCTCCACAGAGGTTAGGAGTGGGATACTTGAAGATCTTTATGTGAAGAACCAGGAAGTTTTGCAAAATAAAGATAGACGAATACAGTTGCTCGAGTCTGAACTCTCTAAGTATAGAGGTGATAAATTTTCTTTTGTTAACTTAAGTAAAGAAGCAAAGATCAATTATGAGAACATCGAGGAAATTGGTTATTCTAATTTAATAACTACCAATTTTCAAAAAACCGATACTATTCCAACTTTTACAGTATTGTGGAATACTAAAATATCCAGGCAGGAGTTAAACTCACAGCAGGAAAAATTTGCAGACTGGATGAGGGTGAGATTAGATCTTGATACGCTTGCGATTAAAAATATTCGCTAACTATAAACCTTTTAATTGGGCTTTTCTAACTTTTTGGAAAAGATTGGAAGAGTAAACAAAATCGGTTACCGTCTGGTCATCAGTCCTGAAAATTTCTTCTTTAGTACCTTTCCAGGCTAATTCTCCATCTTTAAGAAATGCAATACGTTCCCCAATTTCTAGAACTGAATTCATATCGTGGGTAATCACAACAGTAGTGATATCATTTTCATGGGTAAGTTCCTGAATTAAATTATCTATTACAGTGGCCGTTTGCGGATCCAGGCCTGAATTAGGTTCATCGCAAAATAAATATTTAGGCTTATTTACAATCGCTCTGGCAATGGCAACCCTTTTTTGCATTCCACCACTGATTTCTGAAGGCATTTTGGCTCCCGTCCCATCTAAATTAACACGTTCCAGTACTTCGTGAACCCTGGTGAGCATTTCTTTTTTTCGTTGTCTGGTAAACATTCTTAAAGGAAACATCACATTTTCCTCCACAGTCATAGAATCAAATAAGGCGCCTCCCTGAAAAAGCATTCCCATTTCTGTTCTTAGCTCGCGTTGTTCTTCATCTGAAAATGTTGAATAAGGTTTGCCGTCATATTCAATAGTGCCTTTATCAACTTTAAAAAGTCCCAGCATGCATTTCAGGAAAACACTTTTACCAGATCCAGACTGCCCGATGATCAAATTGGTTTTCCCTCTTTCAAAGGTATAGTCTATTCCTTTCAGCACTTCCTGATCGTTAAAACCTTTATGTAAATCTTTTACCTGTATCATTCGTTAGCTTAATAATAGTTGAGTAACTGCATAATTAGTGATAATTAGAACCACACTGGTCCATACAAAAGAGGTTGTTGAAGCTTCTCCAACTTCCAGCGCCCCTCCTTTCATATAATAACCATGATAAGAAGGCACTGTTGCCAGGATAAACGCAAAAAGAAATGTTTTTATAAAAGCATAGGTAAGGTGAAAGCCATTAAAATCATCCTGAAGTCCCGTTAAAAACTGATCTGAAGTAACAAATCCACCAAGAACTGCAGCAAAATAGGCCCCTGCGATCCCTAGAAACATTGCTATAGCAATTAAAAAGGGATAGGTTAGCATGGCGATAATCTTAGGTAATATAAGGTAATTCTTAGAATTGATACCCATCACCTCCAGCGCATCAATCTGTTCAGTAACTCTCATAGATCCTATACTGGAAGTAATGAAAGAGCCTACTTTACCCGCCATGATAATGGATATAAAAGTGGGAGCAAATTCTAAAATTACAGATTGCCTTGCAGCAAATGCTACAAGAGACTTGGGTATAAGAGGATTGTTTAAGTTTAATGCAGTTTGAATCGCTACTACCGCTCCAATAAAGAACGACAAGAACGCAACGATTCCCAGAGAACCCATGATGAGTTCATTTATTTCTTTAAAAATAAGATTTTTAAGAACCGAACCTTTGGTCATTCGGCCAAAAACTCCTTTAAGCATTAAAAAATATTCCCCAATGGAGTGCAGGTAGGTCATTAATTGAATTTTGAAAAGCTAAAATACTAAAATTTCGCGCTAAACTATTTAACGCTTAATTAAACTTTAGCGTTTCAAGTTTAGTATTTTTGGGGTCTATTTAAAAACTTAACCTAATGAAAAGGTATTTATTAGCAATGTTCTTGCTGCTTCTTATGTCGCCCTTAAAAGCGCAGATTAAAAATGAGAAACCGAAGCTCGTGGTTGGAATCGTCGTAGATCAAATGCGGTATGACTATTTAACCCGTTTTTGGAATCAGTTTGGGGAAGAAGGTTTTAAGAGGCTGGTGAATAATGGCTATAATTTTAAGAATAACCATTTTAATTATGTTCCAACGTATACCGGGCCTGGTCATGCTTCAGTTTTTACAGGTACAACGCCGGAATATCACGGAATTATAGGCAACGGCTGGTTTGATAAATTTGAGGATAGATCTGTTTATTGTGTTTCAGACGAATCTGTTCAACCAGTAGGAACCGAAAGTGAAGCAGGGAAGATGTCTCCACACCGAATGAAGTCTACTACTTTTACAGATGAAAACCGCCTTCATACTCAAATGAAGGGGAAGACTATTGGGATTGCTCTAAAGGATCGGGGAGCTATTCTTCCTGCAGGTCATTCTGCAAATGCAGCATATTGGTTTCATGGCCAGGATGAGGCAAAATGGATAAGTAGTAATTATTACATGAGTGATCTTCCTGGCTGGGTAAAGGAATTTAATAATTCTGGGAAGGCGAAGGCCTATTTGAAAACATGGAATACTTTAAGGGATATCAAATCTTATACAGAAAGTGGAGTAGATGAGAATAATTTTGAATTTGGGTACCAGGGGAAAGAAAAGGCTACATTTCCATATGACCTCAAAACACTCGCTGCTGAAAACGGAAATTTTGAGCTAATCAAGGCAACACCTTTTGGGAATGACCTAACTGCTGAATTTGCAAAAGCGGCAGTTGAAGGAGAATCCCTTGGGGAAGATGATATAACAGATATTTTAACGCTTAGTTTTTCCAGTACAGATTATGTGGGACATAACTTTGGGGTGAACTCTAAAGAAATTCAGGATACGTATTTACGATTAGATCTTGCCATTGGTGATTTTCTAGCGTATTTGGATAAGACAGTAGGAGCGGGCGAGTATACCGTTTTTCTAACTGCAGATCATGGTGGAGTAGATGTTCCTGCCTATTTAAAAAGTAGAAAGATCCCTTCGGGATATTTTGAGGACGTAAAAATGAATGAGAAAATAGAAAAATTTGTAAACGAAGAATTTAAAGTTGATAGTCTAATTCAGAATATTTCAAATACACAGGTTTTTCTGGACTATAAGGTATTAAAAGAAGAAGATCTTGATGCACATGAAGTGCAGCAAAAAATTGCTCACTACTTACTTCAGCAGAAAAATATTTCTCGGGTATATACCAGGGAGCAACTTCAATCTGCAAGTTTTACTGAAGGGATTAGCGCGCTGATTCAAAATGGATTTAATCAGGAACGTAGTGGTGATATTCTATTTGTGCTGGATCCCGGGTATATTATTTATCCCGAAAAAGGAACTACTCACGGTTCGGGTTTTATGTATGATACGCATGTGCCATTGATCTTCTTCGGAAAAGGGATCAAACCTGGAAGTACGTTTGAGCATTCGGTAATTCCAGATATCGCTCCGACGATCTCGGCATTATTAGGAATTTCCTTTCCTGATGCTTCCATAGGGCGACCTTTGGTTGAGATGCTGGAAGATTAAGCGAATTTCTTTCGGATATTCGCCCAACGTAATTTTCTAATAAAACGGCCTTCTTCTTCTGAAACAAGAAAAGGTCGTTTCTTATTTTTAGCCGTGAAATATCCAGAGATATAATGTAAAAATGCGAACGGATTCATCTTCATGGCTGCTAATTTAGCCGAAGCAATAAGACTTAGAAGAGTGCCATATCGTAATCTGTAAAAAGCTTCACCCTGCTTTCTTCCAGAATGTTCAAAATAGTTCATTCCTGTAGGGCGAAGGTGTTTTACCAAAAGAGAATCATCGGTCACTACTTTCCAGCCATGAAAGCGAGCCAGTAGTTCATCTGCAGTATCCCATCCCATCGCAGGTTTTAATTCGCCTATCTGGATAAAACAATGTTTTCTATATGCTTTAAGGGCTCCGCGAATGTGATCTTTCCCGGTAAGGTTTTCCGGAATCCATTTATTTTTTTGCTGAATGCTGCAAAAACCACCTACTATCCCGGCCAGATTATCATTTTCAAAATATGCTGAAATCTTTTCCAGATAACTCTCAGGAAAAATAAGATCTGCATCAAATTTACAGATCACGTCAAAATTATCATCTAATTTATAATAGCCTTTATAAAAAGCATTTATCACTTTACTGCCCGGAGCATGTTCGTTGGAAGAACTGTTTTTAACTAGTTCGATGAATGGATATTTTGAGGCGAACTTTTCAACAATTTCAGAAGTGTTGTCTTTAGAACTATCATCAACCACTACTATTTTATCCGGCTTAAGGCTTTGATCTGCCAGAGACTGAAGCGTTTGGCCTATAAAACTGGCTTCATTATGAGCAGGAATGATAATATAGATCTTCAATTGAAAATTAGTTATTATGAGGGGCTAAGATAAAATTTTAGAAGAAGATGTTCAGATCTTTTCAGCGTAAACCGCATAATAACGCGGGGTGAATTTTCTAAGTACAGGTCTTATTCCAATCTTATTTACGGGATTGGTCCATTTGAGAGTTTTTTTTATTTCCCAACCACTTTTTTCAAATAGCCAGTCAAACTGCCAATCTTCAAATTCATGATAATGCCGGTCCCATTTATCGGTTTTACTTTGATATGCCGGAGAAAACCATAGTCTAAGCGGAACGCTGGCGATAATTTTTTTTGCTTTTATTTCCCGGAGAATATTATAAGGAGCCAGGAGGTGCTCAAAAATTTCAAATGCAGTAACCAGATCATATTCCTCACTTTTTACAGCATCAAAATGATCGTCCAAATCTTCACCTGAAGTATTTGAAACATCATAACCATTTTGAGTCATGATCTCAGAAAATGGGTTTTTTACGCCCAGATCAAGAATTCTGGCCGGAGGAGGCACCAGTTCTTTTAGAAATTCCAGAGTTTTTTGATAACGCTTTTCAGGAAAAGTATTCTCGTACATTCTAGATCTGATAAGTGATCGCATTGATGTTCATCCCTGCACCCACACTTGCGAACATGACAATGTCACCTTTTTCAAGTTTCTGGTTGTCAATTTTTCCTCTTCGAACAAGATCAAAAAGGGTAGGCACCGTTGCGACGCTACTGTTGCCTAGTTCATGGATGGTCATTGGCATTACATCATCTGGAGGAGTCATGCCATGCAATTTGTAGAAACGCTGGATAATTGCATAATCCATTTTTTCATTAGCCTGATGAATAAATACCTTCTTTAGATCTTTGATAGATTTCCCGCTGTTTTCAAGACATTCTTTCATCGCTTTAGGAACGTTTACCAAAGCAAATTCATAAATCTTCCTGCCGTGCATTTTGATATACTTAATATCTTCTGGTGCAGTGGTATGATTGGATTTCCCAAAATAAATATATTCAGCTTCCTGAAAAGAATAGGTGGCAGATTCATGGGAAAGTACACCTGAAGCATCCTCAGAAGCTTCAAGGATCACTGCTCCAGCACCGTCTGAAAATATCATGGAATCCCTGTCATGCTTATCTACAACTCTTGAAAGCGCTTCGGCTCCAATAATAAGGCATTTTTTGGCAATTCCTGCTTTAATAAATGCCTGTGCCTGTATCATTCCTTCAATCCAGCCCGGGCAACCAAAAAGAAGATCGTAGCCTACGCATTTTGGATTTTTAATTCTTAGATGTGCTTTTACACGGGTAGCTAAACTGGGAACCGTATCACTTTGAATGGAATTTGACCTTACGTCTCCATAATTATGGGCTACTATAATGTAATCCAGGGTTTCGGGATCTATACCAGAGCTTTCAATGGCTTTTTGACTTGCAATAACAGCAATATCTGAAGTGTTTAAATTTTCATCTAAATAGCGTCGTTCTTCAATTCCAGTAATCGCTTTGAATTTTCTAATGGTCGTTTCATTATCATGAGGAAATGAAGAACCGTCAAGATTATAAAATTCGTGTTGATCAAAGTCAGCATTTTTTGTTACGACATTTGGTATATAGCTCCCCGTTCCGGTTATTTTGCAATTCATCTGACCATAGGTTTTATTCTGGGGGGTAAGTTACTAAATAGCTGATTAAATGCGTTAATTGCTTTTGAAAAATTATTAAAAGTCTGGAGCTCAATCCTGCCTGAGTTCCAGACTTTCATAGATTTACTTGATATTCATCTTCTCCAGATGAGCTGTGATGGTTTTTTCCTTTTTGTCATATTCTACGATTAAAACATTTCCTAGTTTTGCTGGTAGAATAGAGGAGTTAATATCTCCTCTTTCTAAATAAATTTTATCTTCAGATATCTCATTATAGTCATAGATGAGGGTTTTAAAAGCATTCTTATTCTTTTCCCCTTTAATCCTTTCGTAGTCCACAAAAGAGCTATAAAATCTATTTTTTTCAGGATCATTTTGTGTGTAGGTATAATCAAATGCTCCATAATTTACTAAAGCTCTGGCGTTCAATTGCGGGCTGCCAAAGTCGGTAGCACATAAAACCCTTGAAGTTCCTTTTTCAAATGTTTTGATCTCCTGCAACTCAAAATTTGGTTTAAATTCAAAAACCACAGCATCAGAAATAGTAAGCTGAGTTGCGCTTCCTCCGCCCCCCAGGGCAAGAGAGGCTACACCCAGAGCACTTACTGTTTTTTTGAATTTTTCACCTATGGCAAAAAACTTTCCGTCGCCGGTTTGAATAAGATCATGAAAGAAAACGTAACTATTATCTCTTTCTTCTACCTGCATATACGGATAAATATTCTCATCCCAGTTTACAAGACTTTCACGAACACTCTGTCCATTACCGTCCAGTTCTTCAAGAAATACCCCCTCGCTTTTATCATTCAGAATTTTAGCATTGGGTTTAAAATATTCTCCCATTAGAATAAGATGATTATCATTCTTTAAAAAGGCATTAGTGATCAACCTGGGATTATCTTCTTCATATTTTTTCTCTATGATGAGTTCTCCTGTAGCTGCATTAAGGATTTTTGTAGTGACATCCACCTGTCGTGACAATAATCCACCTTTCTTATATTCAAGAAAAACAATAAACTCCTCGTTTACATCTAGCGGGGTGATAAAGAACATGTCTTTGGCTCCTTCTGGAGAGGAATATGACCATGGTTTTGAATCTCCCGTAGGATAGAAATTTATATCGTAGCCAATTTTTTTATCATCAGTTACCTTATTGAAAATAAAGCCTTTATTGGGAATTGCGTATAGCGGAAAGTATTCATTGCTTACACTATACAGGTTGATTAGCTTGTACTCTCTATTGCTTAAAGAAATAGTTTCATCAGGCAATTTTTGAGCATTCTTATCAAAGGATACAAGTTTTATCTGCTTTTCTGAATTATCCAGTAAAGCGAACATGATTGCTTCATTATTATACCTCCCATCAATAAGCTGCGTTCTCTTGTGGGCAACATAAGATTTCAGCGCGAGTTCATTTAGATTTTTATCCAGAATTTGAATTCCAAACTCTCGATCTTTTCGGCTCTTTTTATCTATTTCATAAAAGAAGTAGTAACCATCCACATTTTTTTCGTGGCTAAGCATTGCTCCAGAATTTCGGAGTTTGAAATCGGTAATATTGTCTAATGTTCTTGACTGGCCAAAACATAGTGTAGTTAATAGAAAACAGAAAACAAGAAGTTTTGAATTTTTCATATTTAATAGGTGTTAGTTAGCGTTAATATTTTCGAAATAATTGATTAAATCTTTACCCTTAGTGGTGGTACTTAAACTTGCTTTATTGTAAACGCAAAACCAATAACCAATTTTTCTGGTGTTCTTCATTTCTATATTCACTATAAAGCGTCTTAGCTTGTCTAATTCTTCTTCCTTGGAAAATGGATTTTCAGGGCTTATGTATTTGCCAATGCTATGACTTCCTTTTAATTCATAAATTTTCCTGAGCAATGTGGCTATTTGAATATTAAACTCTTCGGCATTGATGTTTCCCAACTCATATTGCTGAAGTAGGAAATAAAGCGCGAGGTCAAATTGTTTTCTGTCTAAGGCTACATGTGTGCTTATTAATGCTGAAATTGATCTAAGCTCAGCAGAATTTGTACTGATTTTAGGTTTGTTTTGATCGATATGTTCTCTTAGGATATTTGCACGCTCTTTAACAGCAGGATGAGTTCTCAGGGAATCTTCGTTTAGAGAATACTCGTTATCTGGCTTTTCAATACTAAACAGATTTGTTTCCTCTTTTTTTGTCCAGTAATCTTTAAACGGATATTCTTCAAAGGAGAAATATTTTTTTAAATCTGTTGGGTGATTAAAGAATGCGCCTTCATCAAAATCCAGTTTTTCCAATATTTCTGAAGCTGCTTGCGGGGCGTAAGTGGTTTTTGAATAATAAGTATTTCCTAATGAATCGGCAGAAATTTCAGCTTGTCTGGAATTCTTTCTCATAAGGAAACTCAGATCCTGAAAGAATTCCCTTGCCATAGAAAATTGGCCATATCGCCTCGCTTTAATTTCACTTATCTGGTCTTTAGCTGCCTTAGACTCTGTATTCCGAAAAAAGGTTTCAATAGATTCATCAATATGTTTTAGTTTATAATGCGCAATTTCATGACACAAAATAAAGGCAATTTCATCGTCGCTATCTGTAATAGAAAAAAGACCGTTATGAATGGCAAAAATACCATTGCCGTAAGAAGAGGCATTAGGAATAGGGGAGGTTCTAACGACAAATTTAAAATCTGAATGATCTATCTCAGGGTTAGATCTATAGATTTTCCTTAAAATATCACCAACTCTTAGGTCTATAGATTCGCTATAAATAAAGAGGCTGTCTTCAATATTTTCAATAAAATTATCCCTTGATTTTTCCCAGTATTCGGTAACTTTTTTATCCTGATTACCCTCGTATCCCTCTATTTTGGCAGTGGTGATTCTATTAAGATAGTTACCTGTTTCGAGATCTTTTTTCTTTAAATAGCGATAATCTACTTCCTGGGCATATACTGCCATAAAAAAGCAATTTATGCTCATTATTATCAGGTACACTGATAAAATGGAAGCTTTACTCACAACTATATCTAAGTATTTAACAGGAGTTGTGTTAAATATAAAAAAGCTTTTCAATTGAAAAGCTTTTTTCGGTAATAAAATTTAATAATTTATCTATGCTTCTGCATATTCTTCTGTTGGGGGGCAGGTACACATAAGATTTCTGTCTCCAAAAGCTTCGTCAACTCTTCTAACGCTAGGCCAGAATTTATTATCATGAAGATGTGCAAGCGGATAAGCCGCTTTCTCCCTGGAATATGGTAGTTTCCATTCATCTGAAGTTAACATATGAATAGTATGCGGTGCATTTTTTAATACGTTATTGGTATCTTCAGATGTTAGCTCATCTATTTCCTGTCTAATAGAGATCAGGGCGTCACAAAAACGGTCCAATTCAGGTTTACTTTCGCTTTCTGTTGGTTCGATCATCATTGTTCCTGCAACCGGGAAGGAAACAGTTGGAGCATGAAAACCATAATCTATTAGTCGTTTGGCGATATCGGTTACTTCAATTCCTTGGTCTTTAAAAGGTCTGCAGTCTATGATCATCTCATGAGCAGCTCTTCCTCTTTCCCCTGAATATAAGGTTTTATAATGGCCGTTGAGCCTGGCCTTAATATAGTTGGCATTTAAAATAGCATACTCAGTGGCTTTTTGAAGACCGCCGGTTCCAAGCATTTTTATATATCCGTATGAAATAAGGCAAACTAAAGAAGATCCCCATGGTGCAGAAGAAATTGCTCCAATGGCTTTTTCTCCTCCGGTTTTAATTACTGGATTTCCAGGTAAAAATGGTTTTAACTGTTCTGCAACACAAATTGGTCCAACTCCAGGCCCGCCACCTCCGTGAGGAATGGCAAATGTTTTATGTAAATTTAAGTGACAAACGTCTGCTCCAATTCTTCCGGGATTGGTCAATCCAACCTGAGCATTCATATTGGCACCGTCCATATACACCTGTCCTCCATTCTCATGGATAATATTTGTAACCTCCCTAATGGCAGATTCAAACACCCCATGCGTAGAAGGATATGTAACCATTAATGCGGCAAGGTTATCTTTATGTTTTATAGCTTTTTCTCGTAGATCATCAACATCTATATTGCCATTTTCAGAAGCTTTTGTAACCACCACTTTCATTCCGGCCATTACTGCAGAGGCAGGATTGGTTCCGTGTGCAGATGAAGGTATAAGACAAACATTTCTATGCCCTTCTCCGTTCGATTCGTGATAAGCTCTGATAACCATCAATCCGGCATATTCTCCCTGCGCACCTGAATTAGGCTGAAGAGAAGTTGCAGAAAATCCGGTGATTTCAGTTAATTGATCTTCCAGTTCTTTTAAAACTGTTTGATATCCTTCTGCCTGATCTACCGGAGCAAATGGATGCATATTCCCCCATTGGGGGTTGCTTAATGGAAGCATTTCTGAAGCTGCGTTGAGCTTCATAGTACATGACCCCAATGAGATCATGGAATGATTCAGAGAAAGATCCTTGCGTTCCAGTTTTTTGATATAACGCATCAATTCAGTCTCTGAATGATAAAGATTGAATACTTCGTGCGTTAAAAATTCAGTTTTTCTTTCAAGGTTTTCAGGGATCGCCGATCTTTTAGAAAGCTCTTCGATCTCCGTTTTATTTTTATCGGCAAGTTCAGCAAAAACGGCAACTATCGCATTAAGATCATCGGTAGTGGTTGTTTCATTTATAGAAATACACGAGCTGTCCGCATCTGGGTAGAAGAAATTGATCTCATGCTTTTCAGCAATCTCTTTTAATTTTGATGCACTTGCTTTAACATGAATAGTGTCAAAATATGCTGAATTCAATTGTTCAAAACCAAGTTCCTTTAAACGGTCTTCTAAGGATACCGCCGATGCATGTACGATATTCGCAATATATTCAAGACCTTTTGGTCCATGATACACAGCATACATCCCGGCCATTACAGCCAGTAGAACCTGGGCAGTACAAATATTTGAAGTTGCTTTATCTCTTTTGATATGTTGCTCTCTTGTTTGAAGAGCCATTCTTAGAGCATTGTTTCCATCCAGATCTTTGGTTAAACCTATAATTCTTCCTGGGAGATTACGTTTGTATTCTTCTTTGGTAGCAAAAAAAGCAGCATGAGGTCCTCCGTAACCAAGAGGAATTCCAAAGCGTTGGGTTGTTCCTACAACCACATCCACTCCCAATTCTCCGGGCGCCTGAAGTTTTACAAGACTTAAGATGTCTGCAGCAACGGCGGTCTTTATATTTGCTTTTTTACAATTTTCAATAAAATCTCCATAATCAAAAATTTGTCCGAATTTCCCTGGATACTGCACTAAAGCACCAAAATAATCTTCAGAAAAATCGAATTCTTCATGATTACCAACCACCATGTCTATCCCAAGAAAATCTGCCCTGGTTTCCATTAAAGAGATCGTTTGTGGCAGAGTTTGTTGAGAAACAAAGAACTTATTTACATTATCTTTCTTTTGTTTTCTATCGCGAACTGCATGCAATAATGCCATAGCCTCAGCTGCTGCAGTAGACTCGTCAAGTAGAGATGCATTTGCAATCTCCATTCCCGTTAGATCACTAACCATGGTTTGGAAATTAAGTAAAGCTTCCAAACGGCCTTGTGCAATCTCTGCCTGATAAGGTGTATAGGCAGTATACCAACCCGGATTTTCAAGAATATTTCGTTGAATGACGGCAGGGAGAATAGCCTGATGATAACCAAGGCCTATATACGTTTTAAAAACCCTGTTCTTTTCCGAAAGCTTTTTAATATGCTCGGCATATTGATTTTCACTCATCGCCTTTGGAAGATTCAAAGCCTCGTTTAGCCTTATATCATCCGGGATCGTCTCGTAAATTAATTGCTCTATAGACTCAACGCCAATAGTATCCAGCATTTCCTGTAGATTTTCTGCTTTAGGGCCTATGTGACGTAATGCGAAAGAATCTGTTCTCATTAAAATAAATAGTTGTGTTTTTCGTGCTGCGAAAGTACATAATTTCATGCTAATTTTTTAAAGTTTAGGGGGATACAGTTGTTAAGATTTCGAGGGCTTTAATTACTATGTGATTTTATACGTAATTTCGCAGCATGAAGTATTGGAGAAATGCTTTCGAACTTTATCTAAACAGCAGCATTCATGTATCTCTCGCAGTTGTTGCTTTTACATTTATCACTTTTTTAGAACATGATCTTAACCTTGATCTAATTCTAATATTTTTCATTTTTTTTGCCTCAATTACGGGCTATAATTTTGTGAAGTATGCTGGAATAGCAAAGCTTCATCATCTCAGCCTGGCTAAAAATCTTAGAATAATCCAGGTCTTTTCTGGAATCTGCTTTATTGCACTGGTTTATTTTTCTTTCCAATTAAAAATGGATGTTCTAATTGCAACAGGAATATTAGGCATATTTACGTTGCTTTATGTGCTTCCTGTTTTTGGCAGTGGCAATAGTCTTCGCAGTCTACCAGGGATGAAAATCTTTATAATAGCAACGGTGTGGGCCGGGAGTACAGTAATACTTCCCCTAATTAATGCTGAGAAATATTTAGGAACAGAATTAATCGTTGATTTTATACAGAGGCTTCTCTTGGTGATTATTCTCACGCTTCCTTTTGAGATTAGAGATCTAAACTTTGATAATGAGAGGCTGGGCACAATTCCTCAGAAACTTGGGAGTTTTATGACCAAGGTTTTTGGAACTTTTTTGATCGTTTTGATTTTCTTAATAGAACTATATCAGAAATCGTTTAGATCAAACGAATTTTTGGTGTTGATAGTAATTCTTATGTTAAGCGGAGTTTTATTGTGGCGGGCTAAAGAAACACAGAAAAAATATTACTGTTCATTCTGGGTGGAAGGGGTTCCAATAGTATACCTTGGAATATATCTTATTTTTGAGTTCGTTCTTCCGCAAATTCCTTTTTAATTTGCTCACGCCATTGCTGTTTTTTTTCCTCAGGACATGGTTCAAGTTTAGACTTGTGTATAAGATTTGTAAGTTTAGAATTCTTGGCTGAGAATTTCCGGCAGGTTCTACAGAAAGCAAGATGTAATAACAATTTTGCCTTTTCAAATAAATTCGCTTCGTCGTACTGAGATTTATCGCAACACGTAGCTGCTTCAGAACAGTCAAAAAAAAGAAACTTACCTTTCTTACTCATAATTAAAACCAGTTTTTTTCTAAACAAGCTGCCAGTGCTGTTCTGGCTCTATGTATAATAACCCAGAGGTTAGACGGGGTGATATTAAATTCATTACATATGGCTTCAGTATCTGCACCATCGATTGTTTTTCTTTTGAAAATTTCTGCGTGCTTTTCGTTAATAGAATCAAGACAATCTAAAATAGCCAACCCCAGTTCATTATTCTCCATTTCATCCTCCGCACTTCTGTCAAATTGATCTGCTACTTGCTCTTCCAGCCATTCACCTTCATTGTAATCGTCAGAATATTTGATCTTTACTTCAGCTTTCCCTTTTCTTGAATTGATCTTGCGATAGTAATCTATAATTTTTCTCTTTAAAATAGAAATTAACCAGGTTCTTTCACTTGCCTCACCTTTAAAATTTTTAGCCGACTTTAATGCTGCCAGAAAAGTTTCTGAAATAAGATCGTTCGCCACCTCACGATTGTTTACCCGAACGATCGTATAATTAAAGAGATAATCTGAATATTTATCAACCCATTTATTCGGGTCGAGGGAGTTAGCTGGCATGATCTAGATTAAAACGATTCTAATCAAAAATAGCAAAAGAAAGTTTATCTAAAGCTATAGAGAACATAAGATTTCTGGTGCCTACACCTGTTTTGGCTATTTTGATATTAAACCGGCTCTTCTCAACAATGCATCTGGTTTTGGTTCTTTTCCGCGAAAACGTTTATAAAGTTCCATTGGGTGTTCAGTTCCACCTTTAGATAGTATATTTTCCCTGAATTTATCGGCTATGTCTTTGCTGAAGATGCCATTTTCGGTAAAGTACTCAAAAGTATCAGCATCCAGAACTTCTGCCCATTTATAAGAATAATACCCGGCAGAATAGCCTCCCTGGAAAATATGAGAAAATGCGGTGCTCATACAATTTGAAGGTACATCCGGGTAAAGTTTGGTTGCCTCAAAAGCTTTTAATTCATGCTGCTTAACATCTTCAATATTAGAAGGGTCAATCCCATGCCAGCTCAGATCCAGCATTCCAAAACTCAACTGTCTTAAAGTAGCCATTCCCTCGAGGAAATTTGCTGATTCTTTAATCTTGTCTATATATTGCTGAGGAATGGCTTCCCCTGTTTTATAATGCCTGGCAAAAAGCTGAAGCGATTCTTTTTCGTAACACCAGTTTTCCAGCACCTGGCTTGGTAACTCTACAAAATCCCAATATACGTTAGGTCCCGAAAGGCTGGGATAGGTAGTGTTAGCCAGCATACCATGCAAAGCATGACCAAACTCATGGAAAAGTGTAGTTACCTCATTGAAAGTAAGTAATGAAGGGGCTTTTTCTGTTGGTTTTGTGAAATTACAAACGATAGAAATATGGGGGCGTTCATTTTTATTATTCTGCACGTATTGATTCTTGTATATGGTCATCCATGCACCATCTCTTTTTCCTGGGCGTGGGTGGAAGTCAGCATAAAATAAAGCAACCTCTTCACCTAATTCATTTGTGACTTCAAATGTCTTTACATCTTGATGATATTTGTCAATATT
Organism: Gramella sp. MAR_2010_147; assembly: GCF_900105135.1. Taxonomy (NCBI): domain Bacteria; kingdom Pseudomonadati; phylum Bacteroidota; class Flavobacteriia; order Flavobacteriales; family Flavobacteriaceae; genus Christiangramia; species Gramella sp. MAR_2010_147. The sequence goes on from NZ_LT629741.1 coordinate 2,758,725, forward strand.
CTGAACCTCCTTAAAATTAAGCCCATAGAGCTTTTGGGCTACTGTGAAAACACCATCGATTACATTTTCAAGCTTGAAATAAGGTTTTAACTTTTCATCGTCAAGCTCAAAAAGCTTTTGTTTTAGTTTTTCTCCGTAATAAGCAGCATCCCATTTTTGAAGCTGATCTATCCCCTCAAGATCTTTAGCGAAATTTTCAAGTTCTTTGAATTCTCTCTCGGCTGCTGGTTTTGCTTTATCAAGCATTTCATCCAGAAAAGAATTTACCTTTTCTGGAGTTTCTGCCATACGTTCTTCCAGTACAAAATGAGCATGAGATTCAAAGCCCAATAGTTGAGCTCTCTTATACCTTAATTTTGCAATTTTGAGAACATTCTCCTGATTGTCTAATTTATCATTATGAAATGCTCTTGAACCAAAAGCCATAGATAGCTCTTCTCGAAGTTCACGATCACTGGCATATTTCATAAAAGGAATATAGCTTGGATATTCTAGGGTGAAAACCCAGCCTTCTTTATTCTTAGACTTAGCAACAGATTTGGCTTCATCTTTAAAGCTTTCAGGCAAACCGGTAAGTCTTGATTCTTCGGTTACAAGTAGTTCGTATTTGTTAGTTTCAGCTAAGACATTCTCTCCAAACTGAAGGCTTAGTTTTGAAAGTTCTTTATCTATTTCCCTAAGATCATTTTGTTTTTCATTTGGCAGGTTGGCTCCATTGCGAGTAAATGCTTTGTATTTTTTTTCAAGGAGTGTAGTTTGCTCTTTGGTTAGATCTAGAGAACCAATTTTAGCGTATACCTCTTTAATTCTTTCGAAAAGCTCTTTGTTTAAAATAATATCATTTTTGAATTCTGAAAGAACGGGAGATACTTCCTGGGCTATCTTCTGGATTTCTTCGTTAGTTTCTGCAGAATTTATATTAAAAAAGATGCTTGTGACTCTATCCAGTTTTTCGCCAGAGAATTCCAGAGCTTCAATGGTGTTTTCAAATGTTGGTGTTTCTTCAGAATTTACGATCTCCTTAATTTCTTCTCGGGCAAGCTCTACCGCTTTTAAAATAGCCGGTTGGTAATCCCCGGTTCTAATTTTTGAGAAGGGGGCGTATTCGAAATCTGTAAGTAGTATATTCTCAGAACTCATTTTGGTATATTTTAGTTTAACGCTATAGATGAAATAAATTAACGCTAATGATGATTTTTAAGATTTTTTTAATATTTTAGTCGATTCAAGTTAAAATGAACCTATTAAGATATAGTAGTTTACAAAGTTCTGGTTTTATATTTAGAATGGTTAATAAATAATAAGTACAGATAAAAAATGTTTACTACTCGAAAGGCCGCATCAGCGGCCTTTCTTATTTTTTAAGAGATTTTGCTCCTTCAATAACCTTTTGTTTCAATCCTTCTTTGTACACAAGAATTTTATCTAATACACATTTATCAGAAGTTCCAATGATTTGAGCTGCCAGGATTCCGGCATTTTTAGCACCATCGAGGGCAACTGTTGCTACAGGGACACCTCCTGGCATTTGAAGTATAGAAAGTACAGAGTCCCAGCCATCAATAGAATTTCTGGATTTCACAGGTACACCAATTACGGGAAGCGGAGACAAGGAGGCTACCATTCCTGGCAAATGTGCCGCTCCACCGGCTCCGGCAATAATAACTTTAATTCCTTTTTCATGGGCTGCTTTGCTGAATTCAAAAAGTTTCTCAGGTGTTCTGTGAGCCGACACGATATCTACTTCTACCTCAAGATCAAAACCTTTTAAAATATCGATGGCTTCCTGCATTACCGGCATATCGCTGGTACTACCCATAATAACTGCTACTTTTCCCATTCTTACTGTTGTTTACTTATCACTTTAATACTATTCTTAACTTTTTCCGCAACCTCACGTGCCTTCTTCAAGTCTTTATCCACAATAGTTACATGTCCCATTTTTCTGAAAGGCCTGGTGATCTTTTTTCCGTAGATATGAGGTGTTACTCCGTCCATTTTCATGATCTGTTCAATATTTTCATAAACAACCTCGCCTTCATGATCTTTATCTCCCACTAAATTTACCATGATGCCGCCTACCTTACTTTCGGTATTTCCCAGGGGAAGATCAAGGATTGCACGTATATGCTGCTCAAATTGATTGGTGTAAGAGGCTTCAATGCTATAATGGCCACTGTTATGAGGTCTGGGAGCGACTTCGTTTATTAAAATCTGATCATCTTCGGTCTGGAACATTTCTACGGCTAGTAAGCCTACATGTTGAAAGGCTTCGGAGACTTTTTCTGCTATTTTCCTGGCCTTACCGGCAATTTTCTCATTAATACGAGCCGGACAGATCACATATTCTACCTGATTGGCTGTTGGATGAAATTCCATTTCAACCACGGGATAGGTTTTCATTTCTCCGGAAGGATTTCTTGCCACGATCACCGCCAGTTCGTTCTTAAACGGAATCAATTTTTCTGCAATACATTCTCCTTCTGGTAAAATTTCTAATTCTTCTTTTTTCTTTATAACAGAAACTCCTTTTCCATCATATCCGCCTGTGGCGCTTTTCCATACAAAAGGAATTTTTATATTTTCATTCTCTACAGCATTTTTCAAGTCTTGAATAGATTTAAAAACTTTAAATTCTGCGGTTGGAATATCTTTTTCCTGATAAAATTTTTTCTGAACAGCCTTATTCTGGATTTTTTCCAGAGTGTTTGCTGATGGAAAAGTTTTTATTCCTTCAGATTCAAGTTTTTTGAGTGCATCAATATTTACTCCTTCAATTTCGAAGGTAACAACATCTGCTTTTCTACCGAAGGCCAGGACAGTTTCGTAGTCCATAAGATCACCCTGCTCAAAGTGATTGCATGAAATTTTACATGGAGCTTCCTCACTGGGGTCAAGAACCAGGGTTTGGATATCATATTTTCTGGTCTCATATAACATCATTTTACCTAACTGGCCTCCACCTAGAATTCCAAGTTTAAAGTCTGAAGAAAAATAATTTACCATAAATTAAATAGGCTTTTCGCAAAAATAACCTATTCGTAATTCCTGCCATAGATATTCAATAAGAAATCAAGGGGTAAGGCTTATTGAGATTCCTTATCTTTGCCACTTAAAATTTGACAATTTTGGTGAAATTACATGATCTTGAATTTGAACCCTTCATTTCTGAGGAGAAAATTATGATTGCGATTACCGAAATTTCAGCAACACTCAACAGAGAATATGCAGATAAGAAGCCGGTTTTCCTTGGAGTTTTAAACGGCTCTTTTATGTTCGCTTCAGAAATTATTAAGCGATTTAATGGAGATTGCGAGGTCAGTTTTGTGAAAATGGGATCTTATGATGGGACTGAAACTACCGGAAATGTGAGAACCCTTCTTGGTTTAAATCAGGATTTGAAAGGGCGACAGGTGATTTTGCTGGAAGATATTGTAGATACAGGAAATACGCTGGTTGAAATTGATCAGATTCTTAAAAAGGCTGAGGTGAAAGATTATAAAGTAGCTACTCTGTTTTTTAAACCAGAGGCTTATAGCAAGAATATTCCTATTCAGTATAAGGGATTGGAAATACCAAATGAATTTATTGTAGGTTTTGGTCTGGATTATGATGGTTTAGGCCGTAATCTCACACAAGTATATAAACGCAAATAAGTAAAATGACAAATTTAGTGCTTTTTGGCCCTCCGGGCGCAGGTAAAGGAACTCAGGCAACTATTCTTAAAGATAAGTATCAACTTATTCATATCTCTACAGGAGACGTTTTCAGGTTTAATATTAAAAACCAAACTGAATTAGGTCTAAGTGCTAAATCTTTTATGGATAAAGGTCAGTTGGTGCCAGATGAGGTAACCATTAATATGCTGCAGGCTGAGGTGGAGAAGAACGAAGGAGCTAATGGATTTATTTTTGATGGTTTTCCACGTACCGAAGCACAGGCAGAGGCTTTAAGCACTTATCTTAAGTCTAAGGGTACAAAAGTTCATGCCATGATCGCTTTAGAAGTGGATGATGAGGTGCTGGTACAGCGATTGCTGGAAAGAGGTAAGACTTCGGGAAGGCCGGATGATGCCGATGAAAAAGTGATAAGAAACCGAATTAAGGTATATTATGATGAAACTGCCATTCTGAAGAATTTTTATCAGAAGCAGGATAGGTATTATGGAGTTGATGGCGTAGGAAGTATTGAGGAGATCACAGAGCGACTAAGCAAGGTGATAGATGATTTAATGAAACAATAAAAAATGACTGAAGGGAATTTTGTTGATTACGTAAAAATCCATGTTTTTTCCGGGAAAGGAGGAAAGGGTTCTGCTCACCTTCACAGGGAGAAATATATAACCAAAGGAGGACCGGATGGCGGTGACGGTGGTCGCGGTGGTCACGTAATTGTAAAAGGGAATAAAAATCTCTGGACATTATTTCACCTTAAATTTAAACGCCATGTAAAGGCCGAACATGGTGGAAATGGAAGTAAACAAAGAAGTTCAGGAGCGCAGGGAACAGATGAGTATATCGAGGTTCCTTTGGGAACGGTAATTCGTGATACAGATACTAATGAGATCATTAAAGAGATCACAGAAGACGGTCAGGAATTTATCGTGGCAGAAGGTGGAATGGGAGGCCGCGGAAACTGGCATTTTAAGAGCTCAACAAATCAAACTCCGCGTTATGCCCAACCCGGTATAGATGGCCAGCAAGTAGATATTACACTAGAATTAAAAGTATTGGCAGATGTGGGTCTGGTAGGTTTTCCAAATGCCGGTAAATCAACTTTACTTTCTGTGATCACAGCAGCCAAGCCTAAGATCGCTAATTATGAGTTTACCACTTTAAAACCAAATCTTGGAATTGTAGAATATCGTGATTTTAAGACTTTTGTAGTGGCAGATATTCCCGGTATTATTGAGGGTGCTGCTGAAGGTAAAGGTTTGGGACATAGATTTTTAAGGCATATTGAGCGAAATTCAACGTTATTGTTTCTTATTCCAGCTGATGCTAAGAATATTAAAGAGCAGTATGATATCCTGTTAGATGAATTAAAGCGTTATAATCCTGAATTGATGGATAAGGACCGGTTGATCGCGATTTCAAAAAGTGATCTTCTGGATGCGGAATTAAAAGCTGAAATGGCTCAAGAACTCGATAGCGAACTCAAACTTCCTTATATCTTCATTTCATCTGTAGCGCAAGCAGGACTTACTGAATTGAAGGATAAATTATGGCAAATGCTGAATAAAGAGCCTGTTTAAATCCTGTTAAACCTATAAAGTCTGGAACTGATTTTGCTTATTTTTAGTAAAAATCAGATTATGAGACTATTAAAATATGCTTTTTTATTCCTGTTTATAGCTGCCTGTAATTCTCCAAAGGCGGTTTATGATTATGATCAACAGGTAAATTTCAATCAATATAACACCTATTCAATTTTCCCCGATCTGCAAACAGGATTGAGTCAGTTGGATGAAGCCAGATTAATGGAAAGTATTCATTCAGGAATGAACGGGAAGGGATTCTCTCAGTCCGAAGATCCAGGCGTGTACGTAAATGTATATACCAAAAGATTCGAGCAGGATAACCGCAGTAGAGTAGGGGTTGGAATTGGAGGTGGAGGCGGTAACGTTGGAGTTGGAGTTTCTGGCGGGATTCCTGTTGGCCAAATGGATAGTTACTTAGAACTTACTTTTGACTTTATAGATGTAGAAAACGACGCACTAATATGGCAGGCGGTAGTTGAAAGTCCTTTTAATATCAATGCCAAGCCACAGGAGAGGCAGGCTAAGTTTGACAAAATTGTAGCAAAGGCTTTGGAAGCATATCCTCCTGAAAAATAATCTTTTTCTTTTACGCTAAATAAAAAAGCCCCGCAAATTGCGGGGCTTTCACTTTTTGATTGGTTAGTTAGTATCAGTTAGAAAACTTAGTTTTCGTCTTGATCTTCCATTTCCTCTTCGTCCATTTCTGGTTCTTCCATATCAGTATCTTCATTCATAGATCCATTTCGGTTAGATACTACGAACACACTTCTACGGTTTTTAGCATACTGCTCTTCTGTACAACCTGTTGGTTCAGTACAATCATTAGTAGGTCTGCTTTCTCCATATCCTTCAGAGATTAGCCTTCCTTTGTCGATCCCGTTTTCAACAAGATAGTTTACAGTAGAAGCAGCTCTTCTTTTAGATAAAGCCATATTGTAAGAGTCAGTTCCTCTTGCATCTGCATGAGACTCAACTTTCACTTTAATATTAGGATACTGGTTCATGTAGGTTACAACAGAGTCTAATACCGGTTTAGATTCAGGCTTAATTGTCGCCTTGTCGAAATCGAAGTAGATCTTGCTTCCATCAACCGGAATAACATCCTGACCACTTGTTTCATCAGTTACCGTTGGAGCTTCAATAATTTCGTTCTCTTCACGAGTAAATTGATACAGGTTATCTGTCCCTCTTCTGTTAGAGGCAAAGAATCCCATTTCTTCACTTTCTTTAATCACGAAAGCAAAATCGTCATTTCCACTATTGATAGATTCACCAAGGTTTTCTACTTCTGAAAAATCTCCTTCAGATCTGTAAATATCAAGATTTCCAAATCCCTGATGTCCATCTGAAGTGAAATAAAGAACGTCTTCATCACTAATAAAAGGGAATTGCTCTCTGTGAGCAGTGTTCACTCCAGCTCCAAGATTTTGAGGAGTTCCGTAAGTTCCATCTTCATTCACATCTACTACGTAAATATCAAAAGATCCACTTCCGCCAGGCATATCGCTTGAGAAGTATAACTTAGTTCCATCAGCACTTAAGCTTGGGTGTTCTACTGAATATTCTTCACTACTAAATGGTAGTTTTTCAACATTTGTCCATTCACCATCTACATTTTCAGCACGGTAGAGACTGATGTGCGCTACGCGAACATCATTTTCATTTTTAACCCTGTCTTCATTAGTTCTGTCAAAAAACATCACCATACCATCCTGACTGAAGGTAGCAGAACTTTCGTGCTCATCAGTATTAATAGCATCAGAGAAAAGAACAATATCGGTCATTTCACCTTCATCATTCATTTCGGCACTGTAAAGATCTAATGTAGGAAGCTTATTCCATGGGTAGATTGGACGCTCTTGATTTCTTGTGGAAGCAAAAGCTACACGGTCTCCGTAAAATCCAATTCCGAAGTCTGAAGAAGACTGGTTGTTCATCACCTGGTCATAGTTGAATTTGTGAGGAACCATAGTATCCAGTTCACTTGCAAATTCTTCATGATCCCAGTTTTCGCCAGTTAATGCATTCATCATTTCATCAGCTTTTACGTAATTACCAGCAGCCATTAAGGTGTGGGCATATCTAAACTGATACTCAGGTTCTACAGCTCCTTCATGTCTAAGGAAAAGCAATTCATATACTTCAGCCGCATTCTGCATCTGATTTGTATAGAAATAAGAGTCTCCAAGATTTTGAAGAACCATCTGAGATTTATCATTTACATTCTCGTAAGCATCTGCTGCATCTACATAAGCTGCCTGGGCGAAAAACTTGTCTCCATCCCTAATGTCAGACTTTTGAGCGAAAGCAGTAACGCTTACAAAGAGTATTAAAAGTGTACTATATATATTTTTCATGTTATTCGGGTTTTAGAAGAATCTAGGTGATTTGTCATATCCTTTTTTAAGACCGAATAGATCGAAATCAAATAAAAGCATGATCTCGTGTGATCCATCGTTACTTAAATCGTAGGTTGGATAATCGTAAGCATATCCAATTCTAAGGCCTGGAGTAACTCTGAAGTTAACCAAACCGGTTATAGTTTCGTCAAATCTATAACCTACACCTGCTTCAAGCCTGTCGTACAACAAAACGTTAGCATTTACGTCAACTGATAGTGGAGCTCCCTGTACACCTCTTACCATAGTAGAAGGCTTTAATTTGAAATTCTCACTAATATCAAATACATATCCACCTGTTAAATAGTAATGTATCTCTTCAGTACCACGGTCACGTAGTAATTGGCTGCTGTCCAGGTGATCTGAAGTTAATAGGTTAGGGGCAGAAACACCTAAATAGTGATTGTCTCCAAACCAGTAAGCTCCAACTCCGAAAACAGGAAATATCTCACTCACGTTCTCAAATGCAGGGTCATTAGGATCATTGACCACTAAACCAGATAGGTTGGCGTCAAAAGTTGTAAGACCTGCTTTTGCACCAAAAGACAAATTAGTGCTTTCACCAGTTGGTATTACATAAGCGAAATCTGCAGTAATGTTGTTTGTTTTTTCAACATTTCCAATTTCGTCATGAACAACAGTTAGTCCAAGTTCTACTCTCTCGCTAACGGGAGTGTGGGCAAAGAAGTTGAGGGTGCGAGGTGCACCATCAACGTCTGTCCATTGCATTCTATAAATAGCTCCCAGATCCAGCATTCCCGGATCGTCTGTTGCGTATGCAGGATTCACCATACTCATGTTATACATATACTGAGTGAAAAGTGGATCTTGCTGGGCGAATCCTTTTATAGAAAAAAGGATAATGCCTGCGAATAATAAATATTTTGTGATTATTTTTTTCATTTCGTTCTCTTATTTATCCTAATTATCTACTTAAGTATACTGTTCCTCTTACAGGCTCTGTGCTACCATCGTTGTAATTTAGATAGTAGAAGTAAGCCCCCACAGGTAGAACATCGCTACCGAAAGAACCTTCGGTGCTAAATCCATCCCAGTCAGGAGTGTTTGCATTTCCTTTGTAAACTACGTCTCCGAATCTATTGCGGATTTCCATAGTGAAATTAGGATATTTGTCTCTGATATTTCTGATCTCAAATCTGTCATTCAATCCATCGCCGTTAGGAGAGAAACCTTCAGGAATCGTAAGCGGACAATCGTCATCTATAGTAACTGTCACTGCTAATCTAACTGAACTTTCACATCCTGTGTCAACATTGAATAGAGTTGCATAATATGTCACTCCGTTTTGAAGAGACGTACCATTGTTTAATGCATTATCTCCATCTGCGGAATCGTACCAGGTAACTGTTCCTGTTTCGTTGATTAGATCTGTAAGATCTGCTAATGTTGCATCATCAAATTCGCAGAATGTTGGATTTGTCTCAGAAATTGTAGGTGTAGCTGCATCATTAATAGTCACTGAAATCTCAGTAGCTTCAGATTCGCATCCACCATCATCATTTCTTTGTGTTACATAGTAAGTACCAGTTGCTAAAGCATCTTCGGCAGCAAGCATCATTGTTAGATCTTCGTCTGAATAAAAAGTTAGATTAGATCCGGTTGCTGAAAGATCTGCTCCTGTAGCGCCATCTGTTGCACAGAAAGTAAATGGATTGCCATCTACTGTTGGAGCACCAGGTGCTTCTTCAACTGTGACAGTGAATTCAGCTGTATCATCTCCACAATCATTAATTGCTTCAACAGTGTAAATTACGGTATACTCACCAGCTGCAAGATCGGCTGGGTTCAACATTCCATCTGCAATCACATTTCCATCAAGAGTAAACTCTCCGGTAGTATCAGCATCAATAGATAGGAAAGAGAAAAGATCCTGAGCGTCTTCATCCATACAAACACTTAAATCCATATTCATACCTGCAAAAGCAGATTCAAGAACGGTAATAGTGAATGTAGCTGAAGCTTCTCCTACAGTACAAGGTGAATCGTCAGTAAGGGTGTAGGTAATTTCAAAAGAACCTTCACCTTCCAATCCTGGACTAAATATCCCATCTTCATAGCCTTCAAATGTTCCATTCGGATTTGCATCTTCCGGTAAGAAAGAGAATAGGTCTACGTCCTCTGCATTTCTACAGATAGGATCTGGATCTGCGATATCGCCGATTTCGGCAGGCAAAGAATCTACAACATTAATTGTAAGTTCTACTGAATCAGAACAACTTCCATTGCTAATTGTATAAGTAGTTGTGAATTCGTCCTGGTCTGGATTCGAATTATAAGAACTAATCAGCTGTTGAACTGTTGGTGCAAAGGTTCCATTTCTAGGCGTTCCATCTTCTAGTAAATCCAAATAGAAATTTCTTACTGAAGAATTATTTGGAAACAAATCATTTACCTCAACTCTACAAACGTTTGCGCTATTAGGAGCACCGGCTTCTACTGCCTCATCAATGAAAATTGTAAAAGTGGTTGAGTCGCTTGTGCCTTCTGTAACACAATCTGCAGAATCATCAACAGAATATGTTATTTCGTATCCATCTTCGTTTGAGCCTAAGGAAGTATCGAACATATCGCCATCAACACCCATTCCACTGAAAGTTCCACCAGGAACTGTTTCTTCAGTAAAGAAAGTTGTCAAATCTATCATTCCATTAGATTCGCAAACAGTTTGATCTTCAATATTTCCTGCATCTGCATCCTGTTCATTGGTGATAGTGATCTCAATTGAAATCACTCCATCATCACAAATTGACTCAGAAGGATCTGTATATTCAAAATTGAAAGTTTCAGAATCTGAAGTTGGAGTATCGATAAAGTTTGAAAGCCTAGTAGCCTCGGCAATAGCTCCATCACTAAAATTATCAGCATCAAAATCTTCTACACCAGTTTCTTCTACTAAACCTTGTAAGAAAGCTATTCCTGCTGTAGGATTAGATATCAAATCTCTTGCATCTGTAATACATAAAGTTCTGGATATAGAGGTGCTTATTGGTGAATCTTCTACTGTAATCTCAAAAGTAGTAGAGTCACTTCCAGTAACACAAGGAAGGGAATCATCTACACTATAAGTGATAGTGTAAGTTCCAGCTCCAATAGATGGGTCAAAAACGTTATCTGTAACTCCTTCCCCTGTAAACATGCCACCTGGAGTAGCATCAGGATCATTATTTTCTAAGCTAGTAAGGTCAATTGATTCATCATTTGAGCATACAGCCTCTATATTATCAAAATCACCTGCATTTGCTTCCGATGGTTCAACGATAGAAGCAGAGAATTCCGCTGTATCTTCACAAGAAGTTCCTGCTTCAACGGTATAAGTCGTATTAAACGGACCAGATTCTCCTGCTCTTATGCGGGAAGTAATACTAGGAATATCTGAGAATGTACCTGATGTGCTGCTAGCATTCCTGATTAAAGTTCTAAAATAAGCTCTAACCTGATCCTGACTAGGATTTGCAACAATTTGATCTCTACAAATTGTATTGTTAAGATTGTCATCTCCAGCATTTGCCGTACAACCCTCAACAATAACAGTGACTGTTGCCGAATCTGAGCAACTTCCATTATCAACCGTATATGTAAAATCACCAGGAGAGTCGGTTGATGGATCAAAAGTTCCATCACCAGGTGACCAGGTTCCACCCATATCTGGTGTTCCATTTAAAGAATCGAATAAATTTATTGGGTCATCAGTAGAACTTAAAGTTACCGTTCCATCTTCACCAGCATCTGGAGCGTCTTGAACAGAGATAGTAAAATCTATATCATCTTCACCAGTAACACAAGGAAGGGAATCATCTACACTATAAGTGATAGTGTAAGTTCCAGCTCCAATAGATGGGTCAAAAACGTTATCTGTAACTCCTTCCCCTGTAAACATGCCACCTGGAGTAGCATCAGGATCATTATTTTCTAAGCTAGTAAGGTCAATTGATTCATCATTTGAGCATACAGCCTCTATATTATCAAAATCACCTGCATTTGCTTCCGATGGTTCAACGATAGAAGCAGAGAATTCCGCTGTATCTTCACAAGAAGTTCCTGCTTCAACGGTATAAGTCGTATTAAACGGACCAGATTCTCCTGCTCTTATGCGGGAAGTAATACTAGGAATATCTGAGAATGTACCTGATGTGCTGCTAGCATTCCTGATTAAAGTTCTAAAATAAGCTCTAACCTGATCCTGACTAGGATTTGCAACAATTTGATCTCTACAAATTGTATTGTTAAGATTGTCATCTCCAGCATTTGCCGTACAACCCTCAACAATAACAGTGACTGTTGCCGAATCTGAGCAACTTCCATTATCAACCGTATATGTAAAATCACCGGGAGAGTCGGTTGATGGATCAAAAGTTCCATCACCAGGTGACCAGGTTCCACCCATATCTGGTGTTCCATTTAAAGAATCGAATAAATTTATTGGGTCATCAGTAGAACTTAAAGTTACCGTTCCATCTTCACCAGCATCTGGAGCGTCTTGAACAGAGATAGTAAAATCTATATCATCTTCACCAGTAACACAAGGAAGGGAATCATCTACACTATAAGTGATAGTGTAAGTTCCAGCTCCAATAGATGGGTCAAAAACGTTATCTGTAACTCCTTCCCCTGTAAACATGCCACCTGGAGTAGCATCAGGATCATTATTTTCTAAGCTAGTAAGGTCAATTGATTCATCATTTGAGCATACAGCCTCTATATTATCAAAATCACCTGCATTTGCTTCCGATGGTTCAACGATAGAAGCAGAGAATTCCGCTGTATCTTCACAAGAAGTTCCTGCTTCAACGGTATAAGTCGTATTAAACGGACCAGATTCTCCTGCTCTTATGCGGGAAGTAATACTAGGAATATCTGAGAATGTACCTGATGTGCTGCTAGCATTCCTGATTAAAGTTCTAAAATAAGCTCTAACCTGATCCTGACTAGGATTTGCAACAATTTGATCTCTACAAATTGTATTGTTAAGATTGTCATCTCCAGCATTTGCCGTACAACCCTCAACAATAACAGTGACTGTTGCCGAATCTGAGCAACTTCCATTATCAACCGTATATGTAAAATCACCGGGAGAGTCGGTTGATGGATCAAAAGTTCCATCACCAGGTGACCAGGTTCCACCCATATCTGGTGTTCCATTTAAAGAATCGAATAAATTTATTGGGTCATCAGTAGAACTTAAAGTTACCGTTCCATCTTCACCAGCATCTGGGTCTTCAACCACAGTTACTGCAAGCTCAACATCGTCTTCGCAACCTTCTGTGGTAGTAAAAGTAGCTAAGGTTGTAAATGTTTGGAAGGGATTGTCATTGTAATCACTCACAAGACTGCTTATAGTTGGATTAAAAGTAACATCTGAAGGCAAACTTCTGTCATCAACCAAGCTTAAGAAAATTTCAGTGGGGCTTTCACCGCCATCAAGCCTTTCTTCGAGATCCCCTTGACAAATAGTTTCAGATGCGTCAGCGCCAGCATCAAAGGTAATTACCTCAACAATTATCTGAGTTCTTTCATCCATTGATGTTTCACAAGGAGGAAATGGACTGTTTCTATCGTTCACAACCTGTGCTGCGAAATAATCTTCACCATTTATAAGTTCTACATCATCAGCAAGTGGTGAATTAGAAGTTCTACTTCTATACCATCTGATAGCCTGAGTATTTGGTTCAGTTCCTGAAGCCATTAAGTCGGCTACCGTTGCTCCCTCACAATAAGTTTGGTTTGCATCTGCTGTAGGAGCAGGAGATTCAAGTGGATCATATCCCACTGCCGCCCTTGTAGAAGGGCAAAGATCATTTGAATCGGAAGTATCACCATCAACCTGACCTACAAAGTAGCTATCGCCAGCTACTAATGGTTCACCATCAGCCATTGGTGTTGTGCCAAATTCTTCATCATAGACTTCTATCTGGTAACCAGAATCAGCAGTGAAGAGATCTTCAAGCTGACCAGCGGTATAACCAGAAGATTCACAGGGAGAAATAGTAAAGTCACTTCTGTCATTTGTAACAGTATTCATTGGAGTGTCTGCCGCAACTACGGTTACTGTAACAGGTACTCTGTTACAATCTTCAGTTGTACTCCCAATAAAATAGGTCTCCCCATTTGTAAGAAGTTCATCCCCATCAATAGGGTCTGTGTCGTTTTCAGTATCTGCTGTTTCATAAACAGCTCCATTTGTGGCGTCTGAATAACGTAAATCGTCTACTGTCTCAAGATAACAGTAATTTTGGTCTGAACCTGGTGTGGCGCAGTCTTGGCCATAAGAGGCCAAATTTCCAACAAATAAAATAAAGGCGAAAAGGAACCAATTAAGGCCTTTCCTCCCAAAAGTAAAATTTTGCATAGGCTAGGTGTTAAATTCAAAATTAGTATTTGGTTAAAACTCAATTAAAGTTGCGCAAATATTAAAATAATTTTTAATATGCTGAGTTAAATTAAGAAACATCTTAACATTTAATATTAAGTTGCCTTAAGTTTGCTGTAAAACAAGCTATTGGGCGCCCTAAATTTATAAAAAAAATATTTATGCTAGCAAATTTCAGGTTAATAGTCGGACTTTTTCACCTTTTCACCTTCGGATCTATGGCACAGACGGGAGTAGAAAGTGCAGAAAAATTTCTCAATAATGGGGAAATTGAGAAAGCGAGAACAATTTTTCTACAGAATAAAGAAATGCCAAAATCAATTGAATACTTGGGAGATATTGCCAGTTTTAATAAAAACTGGGATGAGGCCATAGAATATTACGAAACCTTAATCGATATGGACCCCGAAAATGCCAAGTACAATTTTAAATTAGGAGGAGCAATGGGTATGAAAGCTTATTACGGTTCTAAATTTCAGGCCGCGCTTCTCTTAGGGGATATCAAAGAATATTTAAAAAAAGCAGCAGCCATGGATCCAACTCATAAAGAATCACGCAGGGCTTTGGTAGAGTTGTATGTACAGATTCCCAGCGTGTTAGGGGGGAGTAAAACGATTGCCGAAAGCTATGCTTCAGATTTAGATAGATTAAATGAGGTGGATGCCCTATTAGCTGACGCTTACATCTACAAAAATCAGGAGTACAAAGATCTGGCGAGAAACAAGTATAATGAGGCGATAAGAGTAGCACTGAAAAAACCTGATTTATTAACCAGGAATTATTTGAAATATGAGTTGGGAGAAGCTGCTGCGATATACGAAATTCAACTTGATGGAGGTGAAAAATTTCTGAGGGAGTATATTGCGAATTATGGATATAAGGATTTAAAGTCCCCGGCATGGGCCTACCTTAGACTGGCTCAAATTGAAAGAGCAAGAAATAATCAACAGGCTGCTCTTAACCTTATTGAAAAATCTCTTGAAATAGATCCGGATTTTGATAAAGCACTTGTTGAAAAGCAAAAAATTCAACGACTTTAAGAAGCTCAATACCTTACTCAAACTCTTATATTTGCACAAAATCGTTCTATGAGAATTCATTTTATTGCCATTGGAGGGAGTGCTATGCATAGTTTAGCGATCGCCCTAAAACAAAAGTCTTACGAGATTTCCGGAAGTGACGATGCTATTTTTGAACCTTCAAAAACAAGACTTAAAGAGAATGGTATTTATCCTGAGAAAATAGGCTGGTCTAAGGATCATATTACAACAGATCTTGATGCCGTGATTTTGGGAATGCATGCGAAAGATGACAATTCTGAATTGATTAAAGCGAGGGAACTTGGCTTGAAAATATATTCCTATCCTGAATTTCTTTTCGAACAGTCCAGGAACAAAACCAGAGTGGTTATAGGAGGTTCTCACGGTAAAACAAGCATTACCTCAATGATCCTGCATGTAATGAATTATCATGAGAAGGAAGTAGATTTCATGGTGGGGGCAGCGCTAGAAGGCCTAGAGAATCCTGTTCATTTAACAGAAGAAAATGATTTTATAGTTATTGAAGGGGATGAGTATTTATCGTCTGCACTGGATAGGAGACCAAAATTTCATTTATATCAACCAAATATTGCCTTGTTGAGCGGGATTGCATGGGATCATATTAATGTTTTTCCGACTTATGAAAATTATGTTGAGCAGTTCAAAATTTTTATAGATTCCATTGTAAATGGAGGTATTCTGGTTTATAATGAAGAAGATACAGAAGTGAAAAGGCTTGCTGAAGAAACTGAAAACCCCATAAGAAAGCACCCTTATAATACTCCAGAATATCATAAAGAAGATAACCAAACTATTTTAGATGTTCCTGAGGGGGAATTGCCATTAGAAATTTTTGGAAAACATAATCTTAATAATCTGGCAGGAGCAAAATGGATTTGTCAGCACATGGGTGTGGATGAAGATGATTTTTATGAGGCTATTGCCACTTTTAAAGGGGCTTCAAAACGTTTGGAAAAAGTAGCTGAATCTCCATCTTCTGTGATTTTTAAAGATTTTGCCCATAGTCCATCCAAAGTTTCTGCAACCACAGCAGCGGTTAAAGAACAATTTCCGAATAAGAAAGTGATAGCCTGTTTAGAACTGCATACCTACAGTAGTTTGAATGCTGAGTTTTTAAAGGAATATAAAAATAGTCTCGAGAAGGCAGATATTGCTTTGGTTTTTTACTCTCCAGATGCGGTAGCCATCAAAAAGTTAGAAGAAGTAAGCGAAGATCAAATAAGAAAATCTTTTCAGAAAGAAAACCTTAAAATCTTCACGACCTCGGAAACATTTAAAGGCGAATTGAAGAAAACCGATTTAAAAAATTCGGTTTTGCTGATGATGAGCAGTGGGAATTACGGTGGTCTGGATATGGAAGAGCTTAAACAATTAATTTAATTTTACGTTTCCATTAATAATTATCAAAATTTTAATTCATTGTTTATCTTTAACTTAAGATGGATAATGAAAAATTTAAGCTTAGTATAAAGAAGTGGGCCGAAGATGACAGGCCCCGCGAAAAACTCCTTCAAAAGGGCAAACTTACTTTAAGTGATTCTGAACTGATCGCTATTTTAATTGGCTCTGGCAGCAGGAGCGAGACTGCTGTAGAATTATCAAAACGTATCCTTTCTTCCGCAAAAAATAATTTGAATGAGTTAGGAAAGCTATCGGTAAGCCAGCTATGTAATTTTAAAGGAATAGGACCTGCAAAGGCAATAGCTATAGTTGCGGCTCTGGAACTGGGAAGGAGAAGAAGACTGGAGGAAGCCTTAATACAGCAAAAAATCACATCGAGTAATTCAGTATTTGAAATGATGCAACCTGTCATTGGAGAATTGTCTCATGAAGAGTTTTGGATACTTTATCTCAATAATAGCAATAAGGTAATTGAGCAGTTTCAAATTAGCAAAGGCGGTATTACGGGAACCCTGGTGGATGTCAGAATAACCTTAAAAAAAGCTCTTGAGGTTGGTGCGGTCTCAATAATATTGGTGCATAATCACCCTTCAGGAAATCTTAAGGCCAGTGAAGCAGATAAGCAGCTTACCCGAAAATTAAAAATAGCGGCAGAGAGTCTGGATATCAAAGTGCTCGATCATATTATTGTAACTGAAAAATCATACCTTAGCTTTGCCGATGAAGGTATGCTCTAAGATAGCTTTTTAATGTTATTGATTTACACCCAGAAAGTCACCCCCAGAATCATTTATGTTTTTAAGCATATTTGCACCCATATTCTGGGAATTCCAATAAAATTCACTTCTAAAATTGAAGAATTCATCGCTCATGATGGTGCTAAATTATCTTATGGTCGGCAAGCACTGGGGAATGAGTTTTTTATCCAGAAGGTAGATCTTTTAATGGAGCAGGGGTTCTCAGAATTGGAGATTAAAGTGCAGCCATGGGATGATACGGTTTGCTTTTTTGCATTACCGGAAGCAAGTGACCTGCCTTTTGATATTTTTGCGGCTTCTTTTTATTTATTAAGCAGGTATGAAGAATATCTTCCGCACGTGAAAGATGAAGACGGAAGATTTCCTGCCGGGGAAAGTCTAGCTTATCAGGAAAGTTTTTTACATAAACCGGTGGTAGATATTTGGGCTTATCAGTTCCGGGATATTTTACTAGATCGTTTTCCTGATCTCAAATTTTCAGACAGGAACTATAAAACAGGAACTATCATAGAATCAAACCATACGTTCATTTTCAAAAATAAGGGTTTCCTTAGAAGCTTTATCGGTCTTTGGTTTGATGTTTTTAAACTGAATATTGGAAAAGTTGTGGATCGACTTCAGGTGTGGATAAGAATTAAAGATGATCCCAATGATATTTTTGAAGACCTTATCAATTTGATAAAGGAACATAAGATCTACATGCTTTTCATGTTTCAGTTAAGTGATTTTTCTATTCACGATCGTAATATTAGTCATAACCGTATACCGCATCGGGCCGTAATTAAATCTGTGGCAGATTATGCTAAAGTAGGTTTACTAATGGGTTATTACGCCATGGAAGAAGTTAGAAGTCTTCGGAAGGAGAAACTGAGATTAGAAGAAATTATTCACAGTCCGGTAGAACATGCCATGAACTCGCAATATAATTTAAGGTTGCCAGATCAATATAATAATCTTAGCGAGTTGGAAATTACCAATGATCATTCTATGGGATATCCAGATCATCCGGGATTTCGCGCTGGAACCTGTACGCCGTATCTTTTCTATGATATAAATATGGAAGTGACAACTCCCTTACGAATTCATCCATACGCTTTTCATTCTAATGTCGTGGGAAAAACCTCAAAAACCAGGTTGAAGGAAGATATTTCCAGGATGTTGTTAGAGGTAAAAGAGGTACGGGGAATGTTTAGAGCTGTTTTTAGTAACCATGATTTTTCTGATTACTCCGATAATAAATTATATTACTCTCTTTTAAAGCAGATTTATGAAATTGACTGATATAGAACACGTTTTTTTTGACCTGGATCATACTTTGTGGGATTTCAATCGCAATTCGGCACTGGCATTTCAGGAAATCTTTCAGAAGCAAAAGATTGGCTTGAGTATCGATGAGTTCCTGGACGTATATATACCGATAAACTTTAAATACTGGGAATTGTATAGGAATGATTCTGTTACCAAAGAGGCTTTGCGATTTGGAAGACTTAAAGACAGCTTTGACAGTCTGAAATTTAAAACTCAGGATAGTACTATCAATATAATTGCTGATAATTACATTGAATATCTTCCTAATAACAATCATCTTTTAGAGGGTGCTGTTGAAATCCTGGATCATCTAAAGCATAATTATAAACTCCATATTATTACCAACGGTTTTGAGGAAGTCCAACACAGGAAAATGGAAAATTCAGCAATTCTTGACTATTTTGAAACCATCACTACTTCAGAAGAAGCTGGAGTAAAGAAGCCACATCCTTTAATTTTTGAAAAAGCGATTCATAAAAGCGGGGCTCTTAAAACAAATTCAGTCATGATCGGTGATAATCTGGAAGCTGATATTATTGGGGCTCATCAGTTTGGTTTACATGTAATTCATGTAGATTCAGAGGAGCAATCGGTTCAAAATCAATATCCTCGAATTCAAAAGTTAAAAGAACTTCTAAATTATTTATAATACTAAAGAATAGGTATTTTCGTTCGCAAAGAAAGCCTTATTCATGTCGCAGCTTAACTCTTTAAAAATACCATTCTTTTTAGGTGTCTTTAGCCTGTTGCTTTCGTCCTGTTTTAAAGATGTAGATTTTGAGCAGGCACAGGATATTCAGTTAGCTCCAGACCTTGAGGTGGATCTTTTATACTACACACTTACCGAACCAGATTTTTTTGATTCTGAAACAATTGCTTACACGCCAGTAATTCGGGATACGGTTAGATTGGAGTTTTTAGATGATGACTATATTCAGGATGGTCTAACTTATACTGAATTCAGGTTTAAACATGAAAATAGATTTCCTTATTTAATTAAAAGTAAGATTCGGTTTTTATCTGAAAATGATAGAACTCAATTCTCGGTGAACTATGATATTCCTGGTGGTTCTGCCCAAGTACCTGCTATAATTGATACTATCCATGTAGTTGAAGGTGGTGATATTAGAAAAGTAAAGAGGTCAATAAAAATGCTTGTGGAATTAGAGGTGATTGGTGGTGGAAAAGATATGGATGGAGATTTGGATTTTTTGTCTAAAGGTCTATTCAAGTTCGAATTTTAATATGCAAAAGATTGGCCTGGTCTTATTTCTTTTAACCTGCCTGTCCAGTTTTGGTCAAAATAAACCTTTGCTCTATAGTGTAGATGATTTGCCGCAATCACTAATGCAGAATCCCGGCGCCCGTATAGACTTTACCAGACATTTTGGAGTTCCTTTTTTTTCTCAAATACACCTGTCTGCGGGTTCTACAGGAGTCACGGCGCACGATATTTTTTCTGATGCAGATTCTAATGTTAATGACCGGGTTCGTGGGGTAATGAATAGAATTACGGCTGGTGATTATTTCTCCGTAAACGAACAAATTGAAATACTTTCATTAGGCTGGAAGATGGGTGCTAAAACATACTTTTCAACCGGGATTTATCAGGAACTGGATATTTTTGCTTATTTCCCAAAAGATCCTGCACTTCTGGCATTTGAAGGAAACGCAGATTATATTAACCAGGATTTTAATTTTTCAGATGTAAGTTTCACGGGTGAAGTTTTAACTGTGTATCATGCTGGATTAAATTATAAGGGTGACAATAAGTTGACCGTGGGGGGAAGGTTTAAATTGTATTCCGGGATATTTAATGCTGAAAGCACTAATAACGAAGGTGTTTTCAGGACTATAGAAACACCAAACGGGCCCAATTTTTACCGGCATGAAGTTGTTGGTTTAAATGTAAGGGTTAATACGTCTGGTTACGCTTCTTTAAAGAATGAAGAAGATATGACCGTTGATAATGCGGTTGCAGAATTGTTAAGCAGATCTTTTTTCGGTCAGAATGTTGGTGTGGGGGTAGACCTGGGATTCCATTACAGGGTCACAGATCAGTTTTCGGTGAATGGATCTATACAGGATCTGGGTTTAATGTTTCATCAGAAAGATTTAGAAAATTCTACATATTTTGGATCTTCCCAGACAAGTGGATTGGAACCTCTATTTCCAGAATTGGACGAAAATGAAGCTGCTATTCCATACTGGGATGTTTTTGAAGAAAGAATAGATCGGGACTTAAATGAAGAGACTACTGAAAATGCCTATACTACCTGGCGCCCTATTAAATTTAATGCTTCCTTTCAATTTGGTACGGGAAAATCCATTCTTCCCTGTGATTATCTTATTAGTAAAAAGCCCAGGTTTATGAACCTTTTTGGGATGTTGGTTTCGGGCGTAAACAGACCTAAAGGTCCAACTTATGGTGTAACTGGTTACTGGGATAGAAAGGTGAATGATAATTTAAGATTTCGCGTGGCTTATGGAGCAGATGAATACTCAATTACCAAACTTGGAGCAATGATCTCTTCGAGATTTAAGAATTTTAATATTTATCTTGCTGCAAATGATATTATTGGTTATACTAATTTAGCAAAAGCTAACAGTGCATCTTTACAACTGGGGTTTCAATTTGTATTTAAAGACTAAAAAAAATAGAAATTAAAGACTCAGGATCATTTAATAGCGTAAATACGGAAAAATTGCTAAGTTAATAGTGATTGACTAATTGGTGCTTAATGCTTAAAAGAATTAAAAATAAAAGAATGAAAAAAATACTAGCGAGCATACTCATTTTTGGGTGTGTAATTACTACTTCTGCTCAGGAAATTAATGACTATAAATACGTAAGTATTCCGGAAACCTATGAATTTGCAGGCGCAACTGATGAATATAGGTTGAATTCCTTGACAAAATTTCTCTTTGAAAAGAATGGATATAATACCCTGATGAATACGGAAAAGATTCCGGCTGATTTGGATAGTAACCCATGTTTGGGATTACAAACAAAAGTTGTAGACAATTCAGGATTGTTCGTAACTAGACTGGTTATAAAATTATTAGACTGCAAGGGGCAGGTAGTTTTTGAATCAAAGGAAGGGCGAAGTCGGGAAAAGGATTTCCAGGAAGCCTTTCAGGAGGCTTTAAGAGATGCTTTTACGTCACTGGAAGAGATCGAATACAATTATGTGGATACTGATATCGCAAATGAAAATTCCATAATGAAAATAGAGAATAAGGCCCAGGTTGACAAGAAAAAGGTTTTACCTGCAACTGAAGCGGAAGAGGCTATGGAAGTTGTTGAAGTAGAAGAGGAGAAGGAAAAAGATGAGATTGAAGAAATTGCAGTAGAAGAAGTGGGGTCTAAGGTAGACAAGGCAAAAGAGAATTCTAAAATTTACCTGTATTCGGGAAAAGAATATCATCTTAAGGAAACTAATAGAGGGATAGGTTTGTTTCAGGAGAATTCTTTAGATCCTATAGCTATCTTAATTGAAACTAATGGTGGTAAGAGTTATATTTATAATTCATTGACTAATCAGGGTGTTGCATATTTTAATACAGACGGTAACCTGGTTGTTGAATATTTTAGTAGACAGGAAGATAAAAAGGTGTCTATAACTTATGAACTAAAGAACTAATACCCATATTTTTTTTGCCATCTTTTTCTTAGAAATTCACGTTGTGCATTTTCTCGTTGATTATTGCCAGGTTTGTATAGGGTGGTATTGCTAATTTTTTCCGGCATAAATTCAGCTGCGACAAAATTTCCTTCGTGATTGTGAGCGTATTTATATTCCTTTCCATAGCCAATATCTTTCATAAGCTTTGTAGGCGCATTTCTTATAGCTAAAGGTACAGATAGGTTACCTGTTCTCTTAACAAGACTCTGAGCCTCATTTATGGCCATATAGGCTGCGTTGCTTTTAGGGGAGGTGGCAAGGTATGTTACACATTGACTAAGAATAATCCTGGCTTCCGGATATCCAATGGTATTTACCGCCTGGAAGGAATTATTTGCTATCACTAAAGCTGTTGGATTGGCATTGCCAATATCTTCGCTTGCCAGGATTAACAATCGGCGAGCTATGAACTTCACATCTTCACCTCCTTCGATCATTCTTGCCAGCCAGTATACGGCAGCATTAGGATCACTTCCTCGAATAGATTTTATAAAAGCCGAAATAATATCATAATGCTGCTCGCCGGTCTTGTCATATAGCACGGTGTTTTGCTGAACTTTTGATAAAACAAGCTCGTTCGTTATCGTTACATTTTTTTCTGCTGAGGTTACCAAAAGCTCAAAAATGTTGAGGAGTTTACGAGCGTCGCCACCGCTTAATCTTATTAATGCTTCTGTTTCATGAAGTTTTACATTTTTAGCCGCAATGATCTTATCTTCTTTTATAGCCCGGTTCAAAAGGGCTACAAGGTCTTCTTTAGTAAAAGGTTTTAAAATATATACCTGGCACCTGGATAATAATGCAGAGATCACCTCGAAACTTGGATTTTCGGTAGTTGCTCCTATAAGAGTTACCCATCCTTTTTCTACAGCACCTAAAAGCGAATCCTGTTGTGATTTACTAAAGCGATGAATTTCATCAATAAAAAGGATAGGACTTTTTGTCGTAAATAAACCTTCACTCTTTTTAGCTTTTTCAATAACCTCCCGAACATCTTTTACTCCACTGCTAATTGCACTAAGAGTGAAAAAGGGTCTTCCAGATTCTGCTGCAATTATATTAGCTAACGTGGTTTTTCCAACTCCTGGGGGACCCCAGAATATCAGAGATGGAATTATTCCCTGTTTAATCTGTTGTTTTAAGGCTCCATTTTTGCCAATAAGATGCTGTTGACTAAGATAGTCTTCTAGTGTTTTGGGTCTAAGTCTTTCGGCCAGTGGTTGATTCATAGCTATATAAAATGTGACAGATTTACATCCGGTTTAGTTTGGATGGTTTTTTGTAATATTAATTAAAATTGAAGAAAACTTGAAAGCATCCTCACCTTTTGTTTTTACGAGTGGAACTATAGGTTATCCACTGTTGTTCGTGCTTTTGATCTGGATCGTTTTCTGGGCTGAAATACGATTTGGGATTAGGTTCAATTCCTTTGGGGTGAGGCCTGGTGAAATTGTAGGCCTTAGAGGTATTATTTTCTCTCCATTTATCCATTCAGATATAAAACACCTGTTTAATAACACCATTCCCTTATTTATATTATCCCTGGCACTCTTTTATTTTTACCGTCCCATTAGCTGGAAAGTACTTCTGATAGGTCTTGTTTCAACGGGATTACTTACATGGCTCATTGGCAGGCCTGCTAATCACATCGGGGCCAGTGGAATTATATATTTGTTAGCCTCTTTTCTCTTTTTTAAAGGCGTTTTTTCTAAGCATTACAGGTTAGTGGCACTATCGCTTATTGTAGTGTTTGTGTATGGTGGTTTAGTGTGGTATGTGACCCCTATAGATCCATCAATTTCCTGGGAAGGCCATCTTTCAGGGTTGATAAGCGGATTTGGGCTTTCGCTGATCTTTCGAAAGAATGTGCCAGAACCTCCTAAATATTCCTGGCAAAAACCAGATTATTCAGAAGAAGAAGATCTCTTTATGCGGCACTTCGATGAAAATGGAAATTTTATAGAAAATTTACCGATAGAAGAGGAGGAGGAAGACGAGAATGAGTTCAACTATATCTATAAGGAAAAGCCAAAAAAGGATTAGAGACGCTGTCTTACCGCCTCATATAGAAATGCTCCGCAGGCTACTGAAACATTTAGCGAGGCAATGTTTCCAAGCATGGGTAATTTTGCACGGTAATTTGCAGCTTTAAGAATAGAGTTGGATATTCCTTTCGCTTCATCCCCCATGATAATAGCGATAGGCTGTTTCAGGTCTATATCATAGATCACATCGTCCGTTTTTTCAGTGGCAGCAATCAATTTAATGTCATAGGTCTGTAGATGAAATACGGCATCTTTAATATGGTTTACTTTACAAATAGGAATATTGAATACAGCGCCGGCCGAGGTTTTTACGGTATCGGCATTAATAGGAGCAGAGCCTTTTTCCTGAATTATAATCCCGGTAGCACCACAACATTCTGCAGTTCTAATAATAGCTCCGAAATTGCGAACATCTGTCAAACCATCTAGTAATAGAAAAAGTGGGGAAGTGGAGGAATTTTGTGAATCTTCTACAAGCTTTTCAAGGCTAACAAAACTCACAGGGGAAATATTAGCTACAACACCCTGGTGGTTTCCTTTGCTTAGTTTATTTAGCTTTTCAACAGGAACATGAGAAATATTATAATTGCCATTTTTCAAATGCCTGTTTAGTTCCTGGAATAAAGGTCCTGAAAGTCCTTTTTGAATAAATACTTTCTCGATGTCTTTGTTGCTTTCTATCGCTTCAATTACCGTTCTTATTCCAAAAATCCTTGTAGTTTCTTCCATGCTGCAAAGTTAGTATTTAAAATATTTCTGAAGTTTAATTTTAAGGAATAAAAAAACCACCCTGAAAAGGGTGGTTTAATAATTATATGAAATGACTAATAAATTAGTTTACATCCCAGAATAAAGTACTGAAGATAGTATCTCCATTATCTAGTCCTGATACTGCAGCAGCTCTGTTTTCTCCATTTAAAGTTTGAAGAATAACAGGGTACTTAAGTCTTGCAGGAAGATCTGTAGCACCTTCTACACCCGCATCAAATGTGTAGGTGTCATCTTCAGTTTCAGCTGCCTGAACTGCAGGTAGTGTGTAAGACTCTCCTGGTAAGAAAAGAATATCAGAATCTGGGAATCCAGTTCTTCTGTATTCAGCATACGCCTGGTGAGCTTGCATATATAGTGCAACATACTTCTGAGTTAAAACAGTTTCTTCACTAGCAGCAGGAAGTGATCCAACAAAAGCATCAATTTCAGCACTGTCTACACCCCATTTTTCCATAGAAGCTCTTACACCATTCTCATAGTTATCCTGGCTCCAGTCATTGAATTCAGAAAGTAGGAATTCAACTTCAGCATATTCCATTAATACTTCTCCGTAATCTGGAGTTAGGATCTTGCTACTTGGGAAGCTATATACGGTAAATGGAAGGTCATTAGCATTCTGGAATGCATAAGGAACCCCTTCGTAATCATCGTAATCTTCGCTTCTCTCATAAGAATTTGCTTTGATATCCTCAATGTCTACGGTAATAGGAGCAGCCATTTCGAAAAGTCTTGCATCTGGTCCAAAGTCTCCAGTTTCACCTTTAAGAAGGTTTACAAATGGAGCTGCTACAGCAAAGTCAGTTCTAGCAATAAAAGCTGACCACCATGGAGATGAAGTTGCATCGGAAGCCTCATAAGCCTGTACAGCGTTATCAGCATTTGATTCCATTACACCATCGGCGATTGCAGCAGAAGCAGCAGACTCATAAGTAGCTTGATCTACCTCAGAAAGATTAGTTGCAATTCTAAGAATTAAAGAGTTTGCAAACTTTTTCCACTTCACAGGATCACCATTGAAAATGTTATCACCAGTAGTGAAAACAGGCTCAGAAGTATTGATCATATCAGCAGATTCACGTAATTCCTTAAGGATATCAGCGTAAATCTTTTCCTGAGGTGCAAATACAGGAGATAAAACTTCATCAATTTGAAGTGCCTGGAAATCTGCATCTTCAGTACCATAAGAATAGTAAGGTACATCACCAAATGTATTCGTCAATTGGTGGAACATGTACGCTAGCATAATACGAGATGCAGCGATCTGGTTTTCATTTGCTCCAACTGAAGAAGCAGTTCCTGCTGTTTCAGGATCTGTGTTAAGATCGATGATCTGCTTAAGATCTGTTGCAACCAGGTACGTGTTTCTATAAAGACTCTCTGCACTGGTCTCTCTGTATAGGTAACGATCCTCATCTGCGTATGAGTTTTGTCCCCAATATTCCATCCAGTTTAGCACTAATCTACCGTTGTTGAAAGAACTTCTTGAGAAGTCGGTAAATTCTTTAGTGGCACTGTTAAAAATTGTATTAGTCGGGACCACTTCCGGACTATTTGGATTTTTGTTAACGTCTGCAATATCTTCTCCACATGATGTGAGAATCAATCCCAGGAATAACATCCATATTGTATTATTAATCTTTTTCATTTTCTTATAATTTGATTTCTACGTTAAGACCATAAGTTCTTGTAGAAGGTAAAGATCCACCTTCAGAACCTTGAATGTTACCACTACCACCGGTAGCTACTTCAGGATCAAAATTATCATTATCTAATCCCCATACTAAAAGGTTTCTTCCGAAAGCACTGAATCTTACAGACTCAATTCCAGTTTCACCCATCCAGTCTTTTGGAAGAGTATATCCTAGAGTCACTTCACGAAGTTTCCAGTAATCTGATTCAAAAACGTTTTGAGCATCAGGTCCAAAGAAGTGATCTACACCCCAAAGTTGAGCCGGGATCGCTGTTGTGTTCTCTGCTGTGTTAGTAACAGTATAAGAACCATCATTGTTAAATGCTACATCACCAGTAACACCATCAATTACGATACCGTCTTCACGTATGTTGTTGGCCGCAGTTGACTCAAGGATACCAGAATAGTGACCCCAGATATTAGTCAATGAACGATAAACACCACCTTTTTGCATGTCGATTAGGAATCCAAAATCAATGTTTTTGAATCTGAAAGAGTTTCTAATACCCATGTTGTAATCTGGAAGTACAGATCCAAGGTTTTGAACTGTATTTGTAGCTAAATATCTACCACCTGCACTAACAACTTTGTTTCCTGCATCGTCGTACACAAAATCAGTACCTCTAATGATTCCGTACTGCTCTCCAACGATGGCATTTAAAGTAACTCCTTTAAACGGGAAGCTTGCAAGCTCAAGAGAATTTACACCTGGAAGTAATTCCAGTAACTCATTTTCGTTCTTAGCAAAGTTCCATGTTACATTCCAGTCAAAGTCTTCAGTTTGTACCGGAGTAAGATTTACCAATGCCTCGATACCTTTGTTAGAAAGTTTTCCAGCATTTGCAAAAGTACTTCTGTAACCTGTACTTGGATCAACCTGTACCGGAGTAATTAGGTCTTCAGTTACTTCATCATAATAAGTTACGTCAAAATTGAACCTATTGTTAAAGAAGCCCATTTCCAAACCAACTTCCCAGGTAGTTTTTCTTTCTGGTTGTAGGTTAGGATTTTTATTTTCATCAGGCTGATTGTAACGAATGTTTCCAAAAAATGCACTTCTGTTATTAAAAGTGTTTCTTAACTGGTAAGGATCTGTATCTGATCCTACTTCAGCATAACCTCCACGAAGTTTACCAAATGATAGCCAGTCTGCATCTAATACCTGAGAGAATACAAAACTACCGTTAATAGATGGGTAGAAGAATGAGTTGTTTTCTGCTGGAAGTGTAGAAGACCAGTCATTCCTACCTGTTACAGTAAGATATAACATATCATCATATCCAAATGAAGCCGATCCAAAAACAGATTCAATTTGTTTTTGTTCGTTGTAATCAAGAAGTGCTGGATCGTCTACTGAGTTACCAAGGTTGTAAATTTCTGGCACTGCTAAACCTCCACGAGTGTTTCCTGCAAGACGACTAAATTTAGTATCTCTTTTATTAGCTCCAACAAATGTGTTAAGATCTAATACATCATCCATGAAACTCTTATCATAATGTAAGATCGCTTCATAGTTTAATTCAGTAAAATATCTTTGGTTCTCAACATAATTAGATTGAGCCTGAGATCCTTCAGCAATCCTAGTGCCAGTTGTGAAGTTGTAATTATCCATGTACATTTTAGCAGTAACATAAAGATCATCAGTAAAATTATACTGTGCACCTACGTTACCAAACCATCTTGTACGCTTATCCTCAGAATAGTTTTTATTGATAATCCAGTAAGGGTTATCTGTATATCTTGGATTAGGATTGTCAAATGCAATTCTGTTCCAGGTTCTCTGAGTTCCATCAGGAAGTACATAATCTTTTAATCTCTCGTAATCCAATTGAGTTTGACCAAACTGGAAGAACTGAAGGATTACACTGTTTCCACTGTAACCAAATGCTGGACGGTTATAACCATCAGTAATTGTAAGGTTGATACCAGCATCAATTTTCAACTTATCACTAAGTTGAGAAGTTCCGTTAAAGTTAAGACTTGTTTTATCAAGTTGACTCTGAGGAACGATACCACTAGATTGTGTATTGTTCAAGGAAAGTCTCATTGTAGATTTCTCAGAACCTAAAGATAATGCTACACCGTTATTGAGGCTCACACCTGTGTTAAAGAAATCTTCTTTGTCATTCTCAGGATATACCCATGGTCTTGGGTTTAAATACTGATTTGGAAATTCAGGATCAAATGCATCCCAGTGAAGAACTTCAGTGTTTGCATCGTATCTTGGTCCCCAAGATTCATCAGTACCGTAATCTACGATATTGTAAGTAGTTCCTTCAATGGTTGCCTGCTCAAAACCAGATTGCTCGATAGTAAGTGCATTACCACCACCACCACCGTACAACTTCTGTACTTGTGGGATAATGTTGATACTTTCAAAGCTTACACCTGAATTAACAGTAATTTCTGCTTTACCTTTTTTACCAGATTTTGTGGTAATGATAATAGCACCATTGTTTGCACGGTTACCATAAAGAGCTGCTGCTGCACCACCTTTAAGTACGTTCATGCTGGCAATATCATCTGGGTTGATATCGAATCCGGTATCACCGAAATCGTATCCACCACCACCATCTTGAGCAGATTCAGTGTTGTAGTTAGAGTTATCTAATGGAATTCCATCAACAACAATAAGTGGCTTATTCCCTTGTGTTACAGAACCAACACCTCTAAGTACAATTCTTGTAGAACCTCCAAGCTGACCACTGTTGTTCGTAATTTGAACACCAGCAACCTGTCCGCTAAGTGCGTTTAAGGCATTGGAGTTACGGGATTTTGTGATTTCTTCACCATCAAGTTGTTGAGAAGCGTAACCTAGAGATTTTTTCTCTCTTGTTATACCCAACGCGGTAACTACTACCTCGTCAAGTTGAGCGGTGTCCGTTTCCAATACTACATCCACAATATTGGTGCTTCCTACAGGATATTCTGCTGTTTTCATTCCTACAAAGGAGAAAACTAACACATCACTTTGAGAAGCTTCAATGTTGTAATTTCCATCAAAATCTGTCTGTACACCAGTTGATGTTCCTTTAATAATAACGGTAACTCCAGGTAGGGGCAGACCATCTTGGTCAGTCACCGTACCGGATACCGTTTGTTCTTGCGCAAAGGTCATTTGCACAACAAACGCCAGTAATAGCGTTAAAATACTACTAAATTTTGCTTTCATTTTTAAATTTGTTTGAATTAGCCAGCGCCAAATGTGATAATAAATGGTTAATTAAACAAGCTTTTAAAATTAAAATATTTAAATATGGTTAAATTTTTAATGTGAGGATCTCCTTGGTTTTTAATGGATAATAATTGTTAATAATATTAATTATTTAATGATTTTCTGGGGTTTAATAGTTTATATAAATAATCTTTTAAGTTTACTCTTAAATGAGGTTCTTGTTTCAGATTATGTTAGTACGAGAGAAGGGCAGGTAAATCTTAAAAATTTAAGGATGAAGAAAAAAAGTCTCCAGACTTTTTAAAAAAAGCTGGAGACTTTTGGGTAATTCAAAAAATTGGTCCTTAATTAATTCTGATCTGAAGGACCTAAATTTGGATTTGCATTAATTTCTGCCTGAGGGATCTTAAAGATCCAGTCATCATTTACTGAAGGTTTATCCATTTGATAAGCTCCCTGATAAAGAACTTCAGAAGCTCCTGAACCTCCATTGGCTGCATGGTCAATTCCTTCATCCCATCTTATATGGTTAGTGTATCCAAAGCCTTCGCCCCACATTTCTAATCTCCACTGGAATTTTAAATGCTCGAAGAAACCATCTTCAGTACTAAAATCATCTGCGCTCCATGCGCTGTCTCTAGCTTCTGCCAGAGGCGCTAAAGCTGCTTTAGCTCCAGATAGATCGCCCATCATTAATTTAGCTTCGGCCTCGATAAGATACATTTCTGAAGCTCTCATGTAAATAACATCATCTGGATCTATACTTCCAGGGTTTGCCTGCTTCAATTTAAAGTGCATGTATGGATGTGTATTATGTCCTGAAACCAATCCATAAGTTCCTTTAATGTCTGCTATTGCCGCATCAAACTCTTCTTCTGTTGAGTATAGTGGGTTTGTATTATTTTCCCATCCACCATTGCCATTTGCAGCAGAAGTGTTTGAATTTGGTGCATCTGGTAAGAAAACATCTTTACGGTAATCTGTTTCAGGAATGGCATCAACCATTCTGCGGTCTGCAATTTTCGGGTTATTTCTAATCTGGCTTCCATTAAAAGTGTTGCTCGCCAGGTAAAAATAAGAACGGAAGAAAGTAGTTTCCGCTGCTATTACATTGCTCCCCCAAATAACCTCAGAAAGGTTGTTTGTGTTAAAACCAGATTTCCAGTCATCTTCTCCAAGTAAGGCGTAACTCTCTCTTGCTTTCACAGCTGCATCAGCAGCAGTTTGCCAGTCACCTTTTGATAAAGCCCAACGTGCTTTAAGGCCGTATGCTACATCAATATTCAACTGAGACTTAACTTCTGCT
Organism: Gramella sp. MAR_2010_147; assembly: GCF_900105135.1. NCBI lineage: Bacteria > Pseudomonadati > Bacteroidota > Flavobacteriia > Flavobacteriales > Flavobacteriaceae > Christiangramia > Gramella sp. MAR_2010_147. Next base: position 2,789,973 of record NZ_LT629741.1, read on the forward strand.
CCTCCAGATGGTCTTGGGTTACCGTTTTCAAAAGCGCTAATAGAAGCTTCCAGATCCAATCCTATTTGATCATAAATTTCCTGAACCGTAGATCTAGGCTGACTTGTAAAAGGTGCTTCCGAAGAAAAAAGTAATGGAACTCCGGGGTCTGAAGACGGGTTACCAATTAAGTATCCTCTTCCGTAGTGTTGAACTAGGGATAGGTAAGCATATGCTCTATAAGCGTACGCCTGTCCCAGTATTGTATTTAATCCAGGAGTTTCTGTTAGATCGCCATCCGTAATTCCATTAATCAACAAGTTTGCATGAAGAATAATGTTGTAGCGATGATACCATAGTAATTCTACCGTAAGGGAAGTAGGCTGTGTATGCTCGTTCCATTGCATTGCAGATCTCCAGGATAGGTTATTTGCATTCGCAGAATGTATGAGGTCCCCTGTTAAGTTATCTCCCAGTGGTACCCAGTAATGGTTGTTAGCTCTGGCTGTGCTACCACCTGGAAATACCGTTTGTGATTGAGAATATAAACCACGGTGCACACCATTAAGTACCAGTTGCATGTTTTCCTGATTCGCTAAAGCGGCAGATGCCGAAATTGCGTCAGTCGGGGTTCTTTCGAGAAAGTCCTTCTCACAGGATATAATTGGTACTGTAAGAAATACCAGGAGAAGATATTTTAATTTATTTAACATAGTTGTATTTTTTAATTTATTAAAAGGAAAGATTTAAACCTAAAGATACAATTCTTGGTGGGGAAAAATCGTCACCAGGAGGTGTTCCTGCCAAATTGTATTGAGGATCTAAACCTGTTCTTTCACTACTCAAATATAGGTTTTCACCTGTAAGTGATATTCTAAGGTCATCCAGGCCAATAGCGTCTGTAGTGCTGTTGCCAAAACTATATCCAATATTAACATTTTTAAGTGACCAGAAAGTTGCGTCAGTTAAAAATCTATCTGATTGTGTTCTAACCAGGTTCGGGTTACCATTCTCCAGTCTTGGAACATCAGTGATGTCTCCAGGTTGTCTCCAGGCATTTAAAATATCCGGGTGAAGAGAATTTCCGTAAGATCCGCTATGCATCAAACTTGAATATGCATTGTCAAGAACACTTCCTCCAATTCCGTAAGTTATAAGGAAATCTACAGTGAAACCTTTGTAACCGAAACTATTGGCTACAGAACCTAATAGATCTGGGATAGAAGAATCCCCGGTATAAGCTCTTTCAGTTTCCTGCCAATCATTTGTGGTTGCAATGTCTCCGTTAGCATCAAGAACAGGAACACTCTCACCGTCTTCATCCTGCTCATATAGAAGGAATAGTTGGTCTCCTGTTTCTGGATCTACTCCAGCTGTTCTCAATAAGAAAAAGTCAAATCTTGAACGTCCTTCTGCCCATCTTTTACTTCCGTTGATAAATGGATCTGGTAAAGAGGTGATTTCATTTTTAAATGTTGAAGCCTGTAATGTCAGGTCCCAGAAAAAATCAGCCTTGTTTACTAAATGACCAGTAAGTGCAAGTTCTAAACCTGAGTTGTACATGTCACCAAGGTTAACAGGAACCTGGTTTAATCCGTTACTTAATGCAATTGGTAAATTGTAAAGTAGGTCACTTGAGTTCTTTTTGTAATATTCAATAGAACCTTCTAAAAAGTTGTTGAATAAACCAAATTCTAAGGCAACATCAAAATTCTCTATAGTTTCCCACTGTAGATCTGTGTTTCCTATGTCTGTAAAAAGAATTGCAGGATTTGCAGCATTAGAAGTAATAGAGAATCTTGCCTGTGATAAGTAGCTATCTAAAAGATCATCGTTACCTACCTCTCCATAAGATGCTCTAACTTTTAATCTATCAATAAAAGACACATTTTCCATAAAATTCTCCTGGTCTATTCTCCAGGATGCACCTACAGAATAAAATGTTCCCCATCTCTTATCTGCATTAAATACAGAAGATCCGTCACGTCTTACAGAACCACTTATATAATATTTATTGTCAAAATTATAGTTGGTTCTAAGGAAATAACCTTCAATAGCCTTGTCAAACGTAGCGCCATCCAGATCCACAATATTTGAGAAATTCGCGAACTCAAAAATTCCATTGGCGGCTTGTATCGTTGCTAGACCTTCCAGGTTTGAAATTGTCCTTTCAAAACTTTCATGACCAGCAGTGATATCTACATTGTGGTTTCCAAAACTATTTGCATATGTAAGGATCTGGTTAAAGTTCTGAACTTCTCTTCGTGCACGGTCCTCACTTAATCTTCCGTCTGGTTGTGCATCACCAATGATGGCGTTTTCATACTCTCTTTCAAAAAGTTCGTTGATGTCTCTACCGTAATTTGCTCTGAAATTTAGGCCCTCAACTATATTGATATCTCCAAAGAATCTAAATCCATATGTGTTATTTCTATCGCTTTCATTGTTTAGAAGTAGCTCTTGAAGTGCGTGACGCCCTTGATTCGTTGGTCTGGATCCAATGTTAAACTCAGGGAATCCTTCACCGTTGTCAAATACTGGTTCTCCAAATTCATCGGTTACGATATTCCCTTGCAGATCATTTACGTATACAGGATAGATAGAGCCCATCCCTAATGCGAAACTAAATGGATTCACAATACTTCCTGTACCAGCAGAACTTGGTCCTCTTGCCTCAGAAATAGTAATATTTGCACTACCTCCAACTTTAATTCTATCACTAACATCAAATTCACCATTCAGTCTGGCAGTTAATCTGTCAAATCCTGAGGTTACTACATAACTTTCTTCATCTAAATACGAAGCAGAGAAAAATACTGTATGATCTTCGCCACCGGCTGAGACATTCATATTGTAATTTGTTCTAATCCCTGTTTGTTGTAATTCTTCAAACCAATCTAAACTTTGATAGATTACCTGGGCATCCGGGTTTAATTGACCATTTGTACCTACAATTTGATCATTAGGTACATTAAATGGATTATAGCCTAACTGGTTGTAGATATTTGCGCTTGCAAATTCTGGGTCACCGCCACCGGCACTCGAGTTTTTAAGAGCCTCCCACATAACTTCGTAATATTCACCTGGAGTTACCTGATCGTAAGTTTGCACTCCGTTGGTTACTATTCCCGTTTGAGTTGAGAAACTAATTTTTGGCTCGCCCTTCGTACCTTTTTTCGTTGTGATTATTACCACCCCATTTGCAGCTCTAGAACCGTAAAGGGAGGTAGATGCAGCATCTTTAAGAATGGTGAAAGACTCGATGTCTTCCTGGTTAATTGAGCTTAAGCTTCCTTCAAATTGCATTCCGTCTACTATATATAGAGGGTCTGTATCACCATTAAGAGTTCCCACACCTCTAATAACGATTCCTGGAGATTCACCGGGACCGGAAGGAGAGGTAAATTGTACCCCCGTTGCTCGACCTTCAATGGCTGCAATAGGCGATGTTACGTTCCTTATAGCCAGGTCTTCCTTGCCAACCACACTTGCAGAACCTGTAAAAGCTTCTTTACTGGTGGTACCATAAGCTACTACAACAACTTCATCTAAAGAAGCAGCATCAGCACTCATGGTGACATCTACAATATTTACATTGCCAACGGTATACTCTTGAGATTGTAGTCCTACAAATGAAAATACAAGAATATCTCCTGCTGCAGCTTCGATGGAATAATTCCCGTCAAAATCTGTTTGTGTCCCGGTTGATGTACCTTTTTTGAGGACATTAACACCGGGCAGAGGAAGGCCACCTTCATCTGATACTGTCCCGGTAATAGTTTTTTGTTGGGCAAAAGACATCTGCACAACAAACGCCAGTAAGAGCGTCAAAATACTACGTAAATTTGATTTCATTTTTGTTTTATTTGAATTAGCCGCTTCAATATTGCTAATAAAAAGTTAATTAAGCAAGGTTTTTTGGTTAAAAATTAACATCAATTTGCATTTGTTGTAAAACAAATGTTAAAACAGGTAGTTTTTTTTTGAGAGGTGTGTTTCTGACTGATGTTTTGAAAGCGTAATAGAAGGAATTTAAAATTGAATTTCAAGCAGCTGTAAATATTTCTAAACTAAATAAATAAGATATTGTTTGAATTATATTTTTTTATTTCTACCTTTGCAGACCCTAAAAAACAGGGGATTAAATTTATTAATAATTAGTGTATAGGAAATTATGCCAACAATTTCACAATTAGTACGAAAAGGAAGAGCCAAAATAACCAAGAAGAGTAAATCGGCTGCTTTGGATTCGTGCCCTCAAAGGAGAGGTGTTTGTACACGTGTGTACACAACAACTCCTAAGAAACCAAACTCGGCTATGAGAAAAGTAGCAAGGGTGAGGTTAACTAACGGAAAAGAGGTGAATGCCTACATTCCGGGAGAAGGTCACAATCTACAAGAGCACTCGATAGTATTGGTTAGAGGTGGAAGGGTAAAAGATTTGCCTGGTGTTAGATACCACATTGTTCGTGGTGCGTTAGATACTGCCGGTGTTGAAGGTAGAACTCAGCGTAGGTCTAAGTACGGAGCTAAACGCCCTAAGAAGTAATTAAAAACTTTTAATGTAAAGAAATGAGAAAAAGACAGGCGAAAAAACGACCTCTTTTACCAGATCCAAAATTTAACGATCAGCTTGTAACACGTTTTGTGAACATGATGATGTGGGATGGTAAAAAATCTGTTGCCTTTAAAATTTTCTATGACGCTATCGCGATCGTGGAAGAAAAGAAACAAGACGAAGAGAAATCTGGATTAGAGATCTGGAAAGATGCTCTTTCTAACGTTATGCCTCACGTAGAAGTGAGAAGTAGACGTGTTGGAGGTGCAACTTTTCAAATTCCAATGCAGATAAGGCCAGACCGTAAGGTGTCTACTGCTATGAAGTGGTTAATTAGCTTCGCGCGTAAGAGAAATGAGAAAGCTATGGCTGCTAAATTAGCGGCTGAAGTTCTTGCTGCTGCGAAAGAAGAAGGAGCTGCTGTTAAGAAAAGGGTAGATACTCATAAGATGGCTGAAGCTAACAAAGCATTCTCTCACTTTAGATTCTAAAACAACATGGCACAAAGAGATTTAAAATTTACTAGAAATATCGGGATTGCAGCTCATATTGATGCAGGTAAAACTACTACTACAGAGCGTATCCTTTATTATACAGGTATAAGTCATAAAATCGGTGAAGTTCATGATGGTGCTGCTACTATGGACTGGATGGAGCAGGAGCAGGAGCGTGGTATTACTATTACCTCTGCGGCTACACATTGTAAGTGGATGTACCGCGATCAAGAATTTACAGTTAATATTATTGACACTCCAGGTCACGTTGACTTTACGGTAGAAGTAGAGCGTTCTTTACGTGTACTTGATGGTGTTGTTGCTCTGTTTTCTGCAGTAGACGGGGTTGAACCTCAGTCTGAAACTGTTTGGAGGCAAGCTGATAAATATAGAGTTCCACGTCTAGGTTTCGTAAACAAAATGGACCGTCAGGGAGCAGATTTCTTTAATGTATGTCGTCAGGTAAGAGAAATGCTTGGTGGTAACCCGGTGCCGCTTCAGGTGCCAATCGGAGATGAAATCGACTTCAAAGGTGTGGTAGATCTTATTTCTAAGAAAGCGATTATCTGGAATGATGAAGATCATGGGATGACTTATGATACAATTGATATTCCTGAAGAGCTTTTAGAAGATGTGAATAAATACCGTGCAGAATTAGTAGAAGCGGTTGCAGAATATGATGAAGCTTTAATGGAGAAATTCTTCGAGGATGAAAATTCCATTACTGAAGATGAGATCATTGCTGCATTAAGAGCTGCTACTATAGATATGAGCATCATTCCAATGATGTGTGGTTCTGCATTTAAAAATAAAGGTGTTCAGGCGATGCTTGACGCTGTGATGCGTTACCTTCCATCTCCGGTAGATGTTGAAGCAATCGTTGGTACAAACCCTGAAACTGGCGAAGAAGAAAGCCGTAAGCCGAATGTGGATTCTCCATTTTCTGCGCTTGCGTTTAAAATTGCTACCGATCCTTTCGTAGGTCGTTTGGCATTCTTCCGTGCTTATTCTGGTACTCTTGATGCTGGATCTTACGTATTAAACGTTCGTTCTGGTAAAAAAGAGCGTATCTCAAGAATTTACCAAATGCACTCTAACAAGCAAGAGCCTATCGACAGTATTGAAGCTGGAGATATTGGAGCTGCTGTTGGTTTTAAAGATATTAAGACTGGAGATACTCTTACAGATCTTAAGAGTCCAATCGTATTAGAATCTATGTCTTTCCCTGCACCGGTAATCGGTATCGCAGTGGAGCCTAAAACTAAGGCAGACGTTGAGAAAATGGGAATGGCTCTTGGTAAGTTGGCTGAAGAAGATCCTACTTTTACTGTTAAGACTGATGAGAACTCAGGTCAGACAATTATTTCTGGTATGGGTGAGCTTCACCTTGAGATCATTATTGATCGTATGAAGCGTGAGTTTAAAGTTGAAGTGAACGTTGGTGAGCCTCAGGTAGAATACAAGGAAACTATTACAAGAAATGCAGATCACAGAGAGGTTTATAAGAAACAATCTGGTGGTCGTGGTAAGTTTGCTGATATTGTTTTCGAAATGGGACCAATCGATGAAGATTTCGAAGGAACGGGACTTCAGTTTATAGATTCTATTAAAGGTGGACGTATTCCTAAAGAATTTGTTCCTTCAGTAGAGAAAGGTTTCAAAGAGGCTATGAAGAATGGTCCTCTTGCAGGATTTACAATGGATTCATTAAAGGTTGAACTTAAGGATGGATCTTTCCACCCTGTAGATTCAGATCAACTTTCTTTCGAATTGGCTGCTAAAATGGGATATAAAGATGCTGCTAAGAAAGCAGGAGCTGTAATCCTTGAGCCAATTATGAAAGTAGAAGTTGTAACTCCAGAAGAAAACATGGGTGATATTGTTGGTGATCTTAACAGAAGAAGAGGTCAGGTAAACAACATGTCAGACAGATCTGGAGCGAAAGTAATCAAAGCTGAAGTGCCACTTTCTGAAATGTTCGGTTATGTAACTACATTAAGAACACTTTCATCTGGTAGAGCAACTTCAACTATGGAATTCTCTCACTATGCTGAAACTCCTTCTAATATTTCTGAAGAAGTGATCAAAGCAGCTAAAGGAGCAGCAAACGAATAATCTTAAGGAAATGAGTCAAAAAATCAGAATAAAACTAAAATCTTACGATCATAACCTGGTAGACAAGTCTGCTGAGAAAATCGTAAAAACCGTAAAGACTACGGGAGCTGTTGTTACCGGACCAATTCCGTTGCCAACGAATAAAAAAATCTTTACTGTTCTTCGTTCACCTCACGTGAACAAGAAATCCAGAGAGCAGTTCGAGTTAAGCTCTTACAAGAGATTGCTTGATATCTATAGCTCTTCTTCAAAAACGATTGATGCGTTGATGAAGCTTGAATTGCCAAGTGGTGTAGAGGTAGAGATCAAAGTGTGATAAAACAGTTCCGCGTACTTCGGTACGCGGTTAACATGTCCGGCGCGTTTCGCAAAGGAAAAACGGTGAAAGATACAATTCAGGGCTGAAATGTATTTTTCAGCCCTTAGTTTTTTAAATAAGTAAACAATTAATAATTAATTAAATATGTCTGGGTTAATAGGAAAAAAGATCGGCATGACCAGCATTTTCGACGAGAATGGGAAAAATATCCCATGTACCGTGATTCAAGCTGGACCATGCGTGGTTACCCAAGTCAGAACCAAAGAGGTTGACGGGTATGAAGCACTTCAACTTGGTTTCGATGACAAAAAGACTGTTGGTAAGGCTGCTGAAGGGCACGCCAAAAAAGCAGGAACCGTTGCAAAACGTAAAGTCGTTGAATTCCAGGGTTATAATGAAGATTACAAATTAGGTGACTCTGTTACCGTGGAACATTTCAAAGAAGGTGAATTTGTGGATATCGCAGGTACATCTAAAGGTAAAGGTTTCCAGGGTGTTGTTAAGAGACACGGATTTGGAGGAGTTGGACAGGCCACACACGGTCAGCACAACAGATTAAGAGCACCAGGTTCTATTGGAGCAGCGTCTTATCCTGCGAGAGTTTTCAAAGGAATGAAGATGGCCGGTAGAATGGGTGGCGAAAGAGTTAAAATTGAAAACCTGAGAGTTTTAAAGGTAGTTGCAGACAAGAACCTTTTAGTGGTAAAAGGATGTGTGCCAGGATCTAAAAACTCATACGTAATCATTAGTAAGTAATGGAAATAGCAGTTTTAGATATAAAAGGAAAAGAAACAGGCAGAAAAGCAAAGCTTTCTGATGCTGTTTTCGCTATAGAGCCTAATGACCATGCTGTTTATCTAGATGTTAAACAATACTTGGCTAACCAGCGTCAGGGAACTCATAAAGCTAAAGAAAGAGCAGAGATCGCGGGTTCTACTCGTAAGATCAAGAAACAAAAAGGTACTGGTACTGCAAGAGCAGGTAGTATTAAGTCTCCTATCTTTAAAGGTGGTGGACGTGTTTTTGGACCAAGACCAAGAAATTATGGTTTTAAATTGAATAAAAACCTTAAGCGTCTTGCTAGAAAATCTGCGCTTTCCATTAAAGCAAATGATAAGGCTATTATGGTAATTGAAGATTTTTCATTCGATACACCTAAGACCAAAAACTTCACGGAAGTTCTTAAGGCTCTGGGTATTGAAAGTAAAAAATCTCTAATAGTGTTGGGTGAGTCAAATAAAAATGTATATTTGTCGTCGCGCAATTTAAAGACCTCTGAAGTTATAAGTAGCTCAGAATTAAGCACTTACAAAATACTTAATGCAAAGAGTATCGTATTTTTAGAAGGTTCTTTAGAAGGAATTGAGTCGAAATTAAGTTAATAAACCGTTATGAGCATCTTGATTAAACCTGTTATTACAGAAAAAGCTACCGCAGATAGCGAGATGAACAATCGCTTCACTTTTGTGGTAAGTAACAAGGCAAATAAGATTCAGATCAAAGATTCGATCGAATCTGCTTATGGCGTGTCTGTTACTAAAGTTCGAACTATGAATGTCCGCCCGGATCGTAATACCAAATTCACAAAATCTGGTATGATCACTGGTAAAACTAAAGCTTACAAAAAAGCAGTAGTACAGGTGGCGGAAGGTGAAACTATTGATTTATATAGTAATCTTTAAGATTAAAGAATGTCAGTTAGAAAATTAAAACCAATTACACCTGGTCAGCGTTTTAGAGTAGTTAATGGGTATGACGCCATTACTACTGATAAGCCGGAGAAAAGCCTATTGGCGCCGATAAAAAAATCAGGTGGTAGAAACAGTCAGGGTAAGATGACCATGCGCTATAAAGGTGGTGGTCACAAAAAACGTTACCGAGTTATCGATTTTAAACGTGACAAGCAGGGAATTCCTGCTACTGTTGCTAGTATAGAATACGATCCAAACAGAACTGCCTTTATCGCATTATTGAATTATCAGGATGGTGAGAAAAGGTATATTATTGCTCAAAATGGGCTTCAGGTAGGTCAAAATCTAACTTCAAGTAGTGAAGCTGGAACTCCTGAAATTGGGAATGCAATGCCATTGGCAAACATCCCTCTTGGTACTGTGATCTCTTGTATAGAGCTAAGACCTGGACAAGGTGCTGTGATGGCGCGTAGTGCTGGTGCTTTTGCTCAGTTATTGGCAAGAGAAGGAAAGTATGCTACTATTAAATTGCCTTCAGGTGAGATTCGTAGAGTCTTAGCTTTATGTATGGCTACAATAGGAGCTGTTTCTAACAGTGATCATCAGCTAATGATCGGTGGTAAAGCCGGTAGAAGCAGATGGTTGGGTATACGTCCAAGAACAAGACCAGTAGCGATGAATCCTGTAGATCACCCAATGGGTGGTGGTGAAGGTAGAGCTTCTGGTGGTCACCCACGTTCTAGAAAAGGTCTTCCTGCAAAAGGATTCAAGACCCGCTCAAGAACAAAAGCGAGTAATAGATATATTGTAGAACGTAGAAAGACTAGAAAGAAAAAATAAGATATGGCACGTTCATTAAAAAAAGGACCTTTCGTTCATTACAAACTGGAACAAAAAGTGGCTCAGAATGTTGAGTCAGGAAAGAAAGCCGTGATCAAAACCTGGTCTAGAGCTTCTATGATTACTCCAGATTTTGTAGGACAAACTATAGCAGTACACAATGGGAAGCAATTTGTTCCTGTATATGTAACTGAAAACATGGTAGGTCATAAACTAGGAGAATTTTCACCAACACGTTCTTTCAGAGGACATGCAGGTGCGAAAAATAAAGGTAGAAAATAGAAGCTATGGGAGTTCGTAAAAGAGAAAGAGCAGAGCAAATAAAAGAAGCCAAGAAACAGGTAGCTTTTGCAAAGTTAAATAACTGCCCTACTTCACCTAGAAAAATGCGTCTTATGGCGGATTTAGTAAGAGGTGAAAAAGTAGAAAATGCGCTTCATATTTTAAAATTCAGTAAAAAAGAAGCATCTAACCGCTTAGAGAAACTATTAGTTTCTGCTATTGCTAACTGGCAAGCTAAGAACGAAGATGCTAATCTTGAAGAAGCTGAATTATTTGTGAAAGAGATTCGTGTAGACGGAGGAAGTATGTTGAAAAGACTTCGTCCAGCTCCACAGGGTCGTGCACACCGAATTAGAAAGAGATCCAATCACGTAACATTGGTGCTTGGAGCAAACAATAATACACAAAGCTAAGAGATAGTATGGGACAAAAAACAAATCCAATCGGGAATCGCCTTGGTATCATTAGAGGTTGGGAATCCAACTGGTACGGAGGTAATGACTACGGCGATAAATTAGCCGAAGACGATAAGATTAGAAAGTATATCCATGCTCGTCTTTCGAAAGCGAGTGTATCGCGTGTAATCATCGAGCGCACGCTTAAGCTTGTAACCGTTACTATTACTACTGCAAGACCTGGTATCATTATCGGGAAAGGTGGTCAGGAAGTAGACAAGCTTAAGGAAGAGCTAAAAAAGATTACCGACAAGGAAGTTCAAATTAACATCTTTGAGATTAAGAGGCCAGAACTTGATGCTCACTTGGTGGGAGCAAGTGTTGCAAGACAAATTGAGAATCGTATCTCTTACCGTCGTGCAATTAAGATGGCTATCGCGGCTGCAATGAGAATGAACGCTGAAGGAATCAAAATTGAGATCTCCGGACGTTTAAACGGTGCTGAAATGGCACGTTCAGAATCATACAAAGATGGTAGAATTCCATTGTCTACTTTTAGGGCTGATATTGACTATGCTTTAGTTGAAGCACATACTACTTATGGTAGATTGGGTGTAAAAGTATGGATCATGAAAGGTGAGGTATACGGAAAAAGAGAGCTTTCGCCTCTTGTTGGTCTTGCAAAGAACCAAGGAAAGAAATCCGGTGCCGGACGAGGTGGGAACAAATCACGTCGTAGAAAGTAATTTTTTAAAGGAAAGAAAAAATGTTACAACCTAAAAGAACAAAATACCGTAAGCAACAAAAAGGCCGTATGAAGGGCTTGTCTCAAAGAGGGCACAGACTTTCTAACGGTACTTTTGGAATCAAATCTATGGATTCCAGTTTTGTTACTGCACGTCAAATAGAAGCAGCGCGTATCGCCGCTACCCGTTATATGAAAAGAGAAGGTTCTATCTGGATCAAAATTTTTCCGGATAAGCCTATTACAAAGAAACCTCTTGAAGTACGTATGGGTAAAGGTAAAGGTGCCGTTGAATATTGGGCAGCTGTAGTGAAGCCAGGAAGAATCATGTTTGAAATTGGTGGTGTACCAATGGATGTAGCTAAAGAGGCATTGCGTCTTGCAGCTCAGAAACTTCCTGTGAGAACTAAATTTGTTGTAGCTAGAGATTATCAAGAATAATATTGGAATTATGAAACAATCAGAAGTAAAAGAATTGTCTGTTGCAGAATTGCAAGAAGAGCTTGGTAAGTCTAGAAAAGCTTATTCAGATTTAAAAATGGCTCACGCTGTTTCGCCATTAGAGAATCCAATACAGTTAAGAACTGTAAGAAGAGACGTGGCGAGATTAGCTACAGAGTTAACTAAAAGAGAACAACAATAATTGTTATTCTGCTGAAAGATGGAAAAAAGAAATTTAAGAAAAGAGCGTGTAGGAGTTGTTACAAGTAACAAAATGCAGAAATCTATCGTGGTTTCTGAAGTGAAAAAAGTAAAACATCCTATGTATGGTAAATTCGTTTTAAAAACGAAAAAATACGTAGCACACGACGAAAATAACGACTGCAACGAAGGTGATACTGTAAAGATCATGGAAACAAGACCTTTAAGTAAATCCAAGACTTGGAGACTAGTAGAAATAATTGAAAGAGCTAAATAACCATGGTACAACAAGAGTCCAGACTAAAAGTAGCAGATAATACCGGAGCTAAAGAAGTTTTAGCGATCCGTGTATTAGGAGGTACAAAGAAAAGATACGCATCTGTTGGAGACAAGATCGTTGTCAGTGTAAAAGAAGCTACCCCTAACGGAAATATCAAGAAGGGTGCAGTTTCAACAGCAGTTGTTGTTCGTACCAGGAAAGAAGTTCGCAGACCAGACGGATCTTACATTCGTTTTGATGATAATGCATGTGTATTATTAGGGCCTCAGGGAGAAATGCGCGGAACCCGTGTATTTGGACCTGTAGCGCGTGAACTTCGTGATAAGCAATTCATGAAAATTGTATCATTGGCACCTGAAGTGCTTTAATACATTAAGAAAATGACAAAGCTTAAGATAAAATCAGGAGATACCGTTCGCGTTATTGCTGGAGACCACAAAGGTCAGGAAGGTAAAGTGCAGAAGGTACTTATTGAGAAGAACAAAGCCATTGTGGAAGGGGTTAATATGATCTCTAAACATGAGAAGCCTAGCGCTTCAAATCCGCAAGGTGGTATTAAGGAGAAAGAAGCTCCTATCCATATTTCTAATCTATCACTAATCGATAAGAACGGTGAAACAACCAGAGTTGGTTACAGAGAAGAAGATGGAAAGAAAGTGAGATTTTCTAAAAAATCTAATGAAGTAATATAGTTATGGCATACGTACCAAGACTTAGACAGGAATATAACGAGAGAGTGAAAAATGCTCTTAAGGAAGAATTCAGCTACTCCAATATTATGGAGGTGCCAAAACTTACGAAAATAGTAATTAGCCGTGGAGTTGGTGGAGCAGTAGCAGATAAGAAACTTATCGATCATGCTGTTGATGAACTTAGTGCTATTAGCGGTCAAAAAGCCGTATCTACTATTTCGAAGAAGGATGTTGCATCGTTTAAGCTGCGTAAAGGAATGCCAATTGGTGCTAAAGTTACTTTACGTGGATATAGAATGTTTGAATTCTTAGATAGATTAATTACTACCGCTTTACCGCGTGTACGTGATTTTAACGGTATCAAATCTAACGGATTTGATGGTAGAGGTAATTATAACCTGGGGATCACTGAGCAGATCATTTTCCCTGAGATCGATATTGATGCAGTGAACAGAATTGCTGGTATGGATATCACATTCGTTACGACTGCTGAAACCGATAAGGAAGCAAAAGCATTGTTAACAGAACTAGGATTACCTTTTAAAAAGAACTAATTATGGCTAAAGAATCAATGAAAGCCCGTGAGGTAAAAAGACAGAAATTGGTAAAGAAGTATGCTGAGAAAAGAGCTGCGCTTAAAGAAGCTGGTGATTACGAAGGCCTGCAGAAATTACCAAAGAACTCTTCTCCAGTTCGTTTGCATAACAGATGTAAATTAACAGGTAGACCTAAAGGGTATATGAGACAATTTGGTCTTTCTCGTGTAATGTTCAGAGAAATGGCTAATCAGGGTCTTATCCCAGGAGTTAAGAAAGCAAGCTGGTAAAATTATAAACTGGATGAAGGTTCGAACTAATGAAAACCACATCCGCAAATAAAGATAGATGAATACAGATCCTATTGCAGATTACTTAACAAGAATCAGGAATGCAAATGCTGCAAACCACAGAGTTGTGGAAATTCCTGCTTCTAATGTTAAAAAAGAGATCACTAAGATATTATTCGATCAGGGATATATTCTTAGTTACAAATTCGAAGATACTACCGCGCAGGGAACTATCAAGATCGCTCTTAAGTATGATAAGCTTACTAAAGACCCGGTAATTAAGAAAATTCAAAGAATAAGTAAACCTGGTTTACGTAAATATGCTGGTTCAACAGAGATTCCAAGAATCCTTAACGGTCTTGGTATTGCTATTGTTTCTACTTCTCACGGAGTAATGACTGGAAAACAGGCAAAAGCAAACAAAGTTGGTGGCGAGGTATTGTGCTACGTATACTAATACTTAAAAGACTAAAGAAATGTCAAGAATAGGTAAAAGCCCGGTAACAATTCCAGAAGGTGTGACAGTAGATCACAAAGATGGTATTGTAACGGTAAAAGGAAAATTGGGAGAGCTTAAGCAGGAAGTAAAGGATATCGATGTTAAAATCGAAGATAATATTATTACTTTCGAGCGTTCCTCAGAAAAAAGTGATCAGAAAGCAAAACACGGTCTTTACCGTGCGTTGATTAATAATATGATTGAAGGTGTTACTAATGGTTACACTAAAGAACTTGAACTTGTAGGTGTTGGTTATAGAGCTAGCAACCAGGGGAACAAGCTTGATTTAGCTGTTGGTTATTCTCATAATATTGTACTAGATTTGGCTCCCGAAGTAAAAGTGGAGACCATATCAGAAAAAGGTAAGAACCCTATCGTAAAGGTAACTTCTCATGATAAGCAACTTGTTGGACAGGTTGCAGCGAAGATTCGTTCATTCAGAGCGCCAGAACCTTATAAAGGTAAAGGTATCAAGTTTGTAGGCGAGCAATTGAGAAGAAAAGCAGGTAAATCAGCTTAATAAAGTTTAGTTATGGCATTATCAAAATTAGATAGAAGAAATAAAATTAGAAAACGTATCCGTAAGGATATCGTTGGAACAACAAGCCGTCCTAGATTATCTGTTTTTAGAAGCAATAGAGAAATTTATGCTCAGATTATCGACGACGTAGAAGGTAAGACCTTAGCATCAGCTTCTTCAAGAGATAAGGATATCGCTTCTGCATCTGCAGATAGAAAAGAGCAGGCTGTAATGGTTGGAAAAACCATTGCGGAAAAAGCGAAGAAAGCCGGAATAGATACTATTTCTTTCGATAGAGGTGGTTATTTGTATCACGGTAGAGTTAAATCATTAGCAGAAGGTGCTCGCGAGGGAGGACTAAAATTCTAGAAAATATGTATCAAGATTATAAAAACGTAGAACATGTAAAACCAGGAGGTCTTGAATTGAAAGATCGTTTGGTAGGAGTACAACGTGTTACTAAGGTTACAAAAGGTGGTAGAGCATTTGGTTTCTCTGCTATTGTTGTAGTTGGAGATGAGAATGGTGTTGTAGGACAGGGACTTGGAAAATCCAAGGAAGTGGCAGACGCTATCTCTAAGGCGGTAGAAGACGCTAAGAAAAATCTGGTACGCATTCCTTTGCATAAAGGAACTTTACCTCACGAACAAAAGGGTAAGTACGGTGGAGCAAGAGTAATGTTGCTTCCAGCTGCTGCCGGTACCGGTATTATTGCTGGTGGTGCGATTCGTGCGGTATTGGAATCTGTAGGAGTACATGATGTACTTTCTAAGAACCAGGGATCTTCAAACCCTCACAACGTTGTTAAAGCTACTTTTGATGCCTTGCTTCAATTAAGGAGCGCTGATACTGTTGCAAAACAGAGAGGTGTTTCATTGGAAAAGGTTTTTAAAGGATAAATCAAGGAATAAGATGGGAAAGATAAAAGTCACAAAAGTAAAAAGTGCTATTAACCGCACGAAGAACCAAAAACTAGTTCTTGAATCTTTAGGATTGAAGAAGATTGGTCAAACGGTTGAGCATGACGATACGCCAAACATCCTTGGTATGGTAAATAAAGTTAAACACTTAGTTTCTGTAGAAGAAACAAAATAATAATCTCTCATGGATTTAAGTAACTTAAAACCTGCAGAAGGTTCAGTTAGAAAAAATAGCAAGCGTATTGGTCGTGGTGAAGGATCTGGTAAAGGTGGAACCGCTACCAGAGGTCACAAAGGTGCCAAGTCACGTTCAGGTTATTCTAAAAAGATTGGTTTTGAAGGTGGGCAGATGCCACTTCAAAGACGTGTACCTAAGTTTGGATTCACTAACAGAAACCGTAAAGTATATCAGGGAATTAACCTTGATACACTTCAGAATCTGGTAGATGAAGGTAGAATTAAGGATACAGTTGATATGGATGTGCTGGTTGAAAACGGTCTTGCCGGAAGAAACGAGCTTGTTAAGATATTAGGTAGAGGTGAATTGAAGGCTAAGTTGAAAATATCTGTTCATAAATTTACGACCTCAGCGAAAGAAGCTATTGAAGCTGCCGGAGGTGAAGTTGTTACTTTATAATAGATAATCAAATGAAATTCATCAATACGATTAAAAATATTTGGAAAATCGAGGAGCTAAAAAATAGAATTTTAGTAACCCTCGGTTTGCTTTTGGTATATCGTTTCGGGGCGCAAGTAGTGCTCCCTGGAATTGATGCCGCTCAGCTTTCTAATCTTGCTACCCAAACAGATGGTGGGTTATTAGGGCTTCTTAATGCTTTCACCGGGGGTGCGTTCTCGAACGCTTCGGTATTTGCTTTGGGTATTATGCCTTATATCTCTGCTTCTATTGTGGTTCAGTTGATGGGAATTGCAATTCCTTATCTTCAAAAGCTTCAGAAAGAAGGGGAAAGTGGGCGTAAGAAGATTAACCAGATCACACGTTGGCTTACTATTGCGATTACTCTTGTACAGGGGCCCGGTTATATCTATAACCTGTTTGCTACTTTACCCGGGGAGGCATTTTTGTTAGGAGATAACTTAACATTCGTGGTTTCATCGGTAATTATCCTTACAACGGGTACCATTTTCGCAATGTGGCTGGGTGAGAAGATCACAGATAAAGGTATTGGTAACGGTATTTCATTATTGATTATGGTTGGTATTATTGCCACCCTGCCGCAAGCCTTTATTCAGGAATTCGCTTCAAGAGTATTTGAATCGAACGGTGGTCTTGTAATGATACTGATAGAATTAGTTATCTGGTTTGCCATTATTATGGCTTCAGTGATGCTGGTTATGGCAGTGCGTCAAATTCCGGTTCAGTATGCCAGAAGATCTGCCTCAGGTGGATATGAAAAGAATGTTTTCGGATCAAGACAATATATTCCATTAAAACTAAATGCATCTGGAGTAATGCCTATTATTTTCGCCCAGGCGATTATGTTTATTCCTGTAGCGGTTGCTGGTCTTTCAGACTCAGACGCGGCACAGGGGGTGACAGCGGCATTTCAGAACATATTTGGTTTTTGGTATAACTTGGTGTTCGCATTATTGATTATTGTGTTTACATATTTCTATACTGCGATCACAGTTCCAACAAATAAAATGGCTGATGATCTTAAGAGAAGCGGAGGGTTTATTCCTGGGATTCGTCCCGGAGGTGAAACTTCTGAATATCTGGATCGCATTATGTCTCAAATTACGCTTCCGGGATCTATATTCCTGGCGCTTATTGCAGTGTTCCCTGCGATAGTGGTTCAATTGCTGGGTGTACAGCAGAACTGGGCATTGTTCTTTGGAGGTACCTCGCTGTTAATTATGGTTGGAGTTGCAATAGATACTATGCAACAGGTAAATTCTTACTTGCTGAATAGACACTATGACGGATTAATGAAAACAGGTAAAAACAGAAAAGCAGTAGCTTAATTATGGCAAAACAACCACCAATTGAACAGGACGGAACTATCATTGAAGCATTGTCTAATGCGATGTTTCGTGTAGAATTGGAGAATGGTCACGTAGTGACTGCTCATATCTCCGGGAAAATGCGTATGCATTACATAAAATTACTTCCCGGTGATAAAGTAAAACTGGAAATGAGTCCTTACGATTTAACTAAGGCTCGAATAACTTACAGATACTAAAAAGTAATTTTCAGCCTTTTATAAATTTTTTATACTTTTGCACTCTGAAAAATTTATGACGGCTAAAATTTCACTGAAAGAGTTAATGCTCTGCCGGTGAATAAAAAAGAGATAAGATGAAAGTTAGAGCATCAATAAAAAAGAGAAGTGCCGACTGCAAGATTGTACGCAGAAAAGGGCGCCTTTACGTAATTAACAAAAAGAATCCTAGATTTAAACAAAGACAAGGCTAATTATGGCAAGAATTGCAGGGGTAGATATACCTAAACAAAAGCGAGGGGTTATAGCATTGACCTATATCTTCGGAATTGGCAGAAGCAGGGCTCAGGAGATACTTGCACAGGCTAAAGTAGACGAGAGTAAGAAAGTTTCAGACTGGGACGATGACGAGATTGGTAAGATCCGTGAGGCTGTTGGTCAATTTACAATCGAAGGAGAATTACGTACTGAGGTTCAAATGAGTATTAAACGTCTTATGGACATTGGATGCTACAGAGGAATTCGCCACAGAGCGGGACTTCCTTTAAGAGGCCAAAGAACTAAGAACAACTCCAGAACCAGAAAAGGTAGAAGAAAAACAGTTGCTAACAAGAAAAAAGCAACTAAATAGTAAGTAGTATGGCAAAGAAAGCAAATCCAAAAGCTAAAACTCAGAAAAAACGTAAAGTAATCGTTGAATCCAACGGTGAAGCACACGTAACTGCTTCCTTCAACAACATCATTATTTCTCTTACAAACAAAAAGGGAGATGTTGTAGCATGGTCGTCTGCAGGTAAGATGGGCTTTAGAGGATCTAAGAAAAATACTCCTTACGCTGCGCAGTTGGCTGCTGAAGATGCTTCGAAAGTAGCACATGAGGCAGGAATGCGTAAAGTAAAGGTTTATGTAAAAGGTCCTGGAAATGGTAGAGAATCTGCAATAAGAGCAGTTCACAATAGTGGTATTGAGGTTACAGAAATCATTGATATTACTCCGCTTCCGCACAATGGTTGTCGTCCACCAAAGAGACGTAGAGTTTAATAAATTTTAATAATAGGAGAGGATTTAGATTATCGAAGGACTTATGCCTTAATTCATAATCCCTTTCTAAAACAACTATAGTAATGGCAAGATATACTGGTCCAAAAACTAAAATAGCCCGTAAGTTCGGAGAAGCTATTTTTGGAGATGACAAATCTTTTGAAAAAAGAAACTATCCTCCAGGACAGCACGGGAATAACCGTCGTCGTGGAAAAAAATCAGAATATGCTATCCAGTTAATGGAGAAGCAAAAAGCCAAGTATACCTATGGTATCCTTGAGCGTCAATTCCGTAACATGTTCGAAAAAGCAACTCGCGCACAGGGAATTACCGGTGAGGTACTTCTTCAGCTTTGCGAGTCTCGTTTAGATAATGTTGTGTACCGTATGGGTGTGGCACCTTCTAGAAGAGCTGCCCGTCAATTAGTAGGTCACCGTCATATCACTGTGAACGGAGAATTAGTAAACATCCCTTCTTACCACCTTAAGGCTGGTGATGTTGTTGGTGTTAGAGAAAAATCTAAATCACTTGCTGTGGTTCAGGAATCATTATCAAATAGCAGCAGTGTTTACGAATGGATTTCATGGAATTCAGAAAAGAAAGAAGGTACTTTCGTAACTGTTCCTGGAAGAGTTCAGATTCCTGAAAACATTAACGAGCAATTTATAGTCGAATTATATTCGAAATAATAATTCACACAGAAGTCGAAATATGGCAATACTAAATTTTCAGAAGCCCGATAAAGTTATAATGATTGATTCAACAGATTTCGAAGGGAAATTTGAATTTCGCCCTTTGGAGCCTGGTTATGGATTAACTGTTGGTAACGCTTTAAGACGAGTGCTTTTATCTTCTTTGGAAGGTTTCGCGATCACTTCAGTACGAATTGAAGGGGTAGATCACGAATTCTCTACCATTGCAGGTGTAGTGGAAGACGTAACTGAAATTATTCTTAACCTTAAACAAGTAAGGTTTAAGAGACAAATAGATGAGATCGATAACGAATCGGTTACCATTTCAGTTTCCGGAGAAGAGCAGTTAACTGCCGGTCACTTCCAGAAATTCATTTCAGGATTTCAGGTTCTTAATCCAGATCAGGTAATCTGTCATATGGATAAGAAAGTAAGCCTGAACATGGAGGTTACTATCGAAAAAGGTAGAGGTTACGTTCCGGCTGAAGAAAACAAGAAAGCCAATGCTCCTTTAGGGACCATTTTCGTAGATTCTATTTACACTCCTATAAAGAATGTAAAATATAGTATCGAGAACTTTCGTGTAGAACAGAAGACTGACTATGAAAAACTGGTGTTTGAAATTATCAGTGATGGTTCTATTCATCCAAAAGATGCTTTAACTGAAGCAGCGAAGACTCTTATCCACCACTTTATGTTATTCTCTGACGAGCGTATCACTTTAGAGGCAGATGAGATCGCACAAACTGAAACTTATGATGAAGAATCCCTTCACATGAGACAACTTCTTAAAACGAAATTGGTAGATCTTGATCTTTCAGTGAGAGCGTTGAACTGTCTTAAAGCGGCTGAAGTTGATACTTTGGGAGACCTTGTGTCTTACAACAAGAATGACTTGATGAAATTCAGAAACTTCGGTAAAAAATCACTTACTGAATTGGAAGAGCTTGTAAGCAACAAAGGGTTGAACTTTGGTATGGACCTTTCAAAATATAAACTTGATAAAGACTAGTCACCTTTCTAAGGTTACGGTCTAAATTATAATATAATAACCATCATAATTTGCTCCTCAAAATGAGTAGTAGCAAGATGATGAAACAAAAAATGTCATGAGACACGGAAAAAAGACAAATCATTTAGGTAGAAAAACAGCCCATCGTAAGGCAATGCTTGCGAATATGGCTTGTTCCCTAATTGAACACAAACGAATCAACACTACTGTTGCTAAAGCGAAAGCTCTTAAGGTATTTGTTGAGCCGTTAGTAACAAAATGTAAAGAAGATACTACGCACAATAGAAGAATTGTGTTTAGTAAACTTCGTAGCAAGGAAGCGGTTAGCGAATTGTTTCGTGAAGTAGCTCCTAAGGTAGGAGATCGTCCTGGAGGATATACCAGAGTTATTAAACTTGGTAGTCGTCTTGGAGATGCAGCTGAAATGGCGCTGGTAGAACTTGTAGACTTCAATGAAACCTACAATGTAGGAGAGAAGCCTAAGAAGAAAAAATCTACTCGTCGTGCTGGTAAGAAGAAAGCTGAAGATACAGCTTCTACTGCTGAGCCGAAAGAAGCTTCTGCTAAGGAAACTAAAAAAGAAGAGCCTAAAGCTGAAGAGCCAAAGGCTGAAGAAAAAAAGGACGATAAAAAAGAGGAATAGAAATGATTCTTTTTACCATCTAAATTTTAAAAGGATAAGCTTTAATAGTTTATCCTTTTTTTATACCCAATAGATAAATTATTAAATTTGCCACAACTGCAACTATAACACAACTATGAAGTATCAGGCTAAACGAAAGGCGATCATTTTACTTGAAGACGGAACTATTTTTTATGGAAAATCTGTAGGAAACAAAGAAGGTAGTGCTGTTGGTGAAGTTTGTTTTAATACCGGAATGACCGGGTATCAGGAGATCTTTACAGATCCTTCTTATTTTGGTCAGTTAATGGTGACTACCAACGCACATATTGGTAATTATGGCACCAATCAAAATGAAAATGAATCTGATGGTGCTAAAATTGCAGGTTTGATCTGTAAGAATTTTAGCTATACAGAGTCAAGACCAGCAGCAGATAAGACGCTGGAAGAATTTCTCAATGAAAGTAATATTTTTGCAATATCTGATGTAGACACGAGGGCTTTGGTTACTTATATCAGGGAGAATGGAGCAATGAATGCAATTATCTCTACAGATGTCGCTAATATAGATGGGCTGAAGAAGCAATTAGAGGAAGTGCCAGATATGAACGGACTCGAACTGGCTTCAAAAGTTTCTACCAAAGAGCCTTATTTCTACGGAAATGAAAATGCTACCTATAAAATTGCAGCCCTGGACGTGGGGATTAAGACAAATATCCTTAGGAATTTGGCTGAAAGAGGAGCTTACATAAAAGTATATCCTTATAATGCTACTTATGAGGAAATGAAAGAGTGGAATCCTGATGGTTATTTTCTATCAAATGGACCTGGTGATCCGCAACCTCTGGAGAGCGCTATCAATGTGACCAAAACCATCATAGAAAATGATCATCCATTATTTGGGATCTGTTTGGGGCATCAAATAATCGCTATCGCTAATGGGATTAAGACTTACAAAATGCACCACGGCCACAGGGGGATAAATCACCCGGTTAAGAATATGGTGAATGGGAAAGGTGAGATCACCTCTCAAAATCACGGTTTTTCTGTAGATAAAGATCAAACCGAAGCGCATCCTGATGTGGAAGTAACTCATATTTGTCTGAATGATGGTACCGTTGGTGGTCTGGCTATGAAGAATAAAAATGTTTTTTCTGTGCAGTATCACCCGGAAGCCAGCCCTGGACCGCATGACTCAAGTTACTTGTTCGATGAGTTTATAGATAGAATTAAGTCAGTCAAAGCTTAATTCTGAATCATAAAAACTAGAGTGAAAACCGGAATTTCGATTCCGGTTTTTTTATTACGCTTTGGCCTAAAATATAATTGGTTTATATGCGAGATTCCGCTAGCTTTGGCAGCCTGTTTTAATTTACTCCAATGAAAAGATTATTATTAGTTATTTTTTTATGTGTAGGTTCTGTGGCTTTTTCCCAGGAAACTACAACCAACAGTCAGTTTTCTTTAAATCTGGTAATGCCTTCAGCTGAATATGAGCTGGCAGTTTCAGATCATTCCACAATTGATTTGGATTTAGGAATCGGATTTGCCTATCATAAATCTTCCTATAGTGGAGAAGCATTTGGAATTTATCCCGGGCTCACAGCTCAATACCGTTATTATTATAATTTAGAAAAGAGAGCTGATAAGGATAAAAAAACTTCTGAAAACAGTGGGAACTATATAGCTGGTGTCGCCTCGATCACCGGAGGGGACCCGATTATCGGAGATTTAGAGTTTTCCAATGATTATGGAGGTTTTGTTGGTCCGGCCTGGGGGCTGCAAAGAGTATATAACAGCGGATTTAAATTAAATCTTAATCTGGGGCTCGGTATGGGCTTTAATGATGCTGGTGATAAATATTTTACCCCATTGTTTGGTTTGCAGTTAGGATGGTTGGTCGCACAGTAGTTTTTGTAATCTTTTTTGTTAGCTGTTTAAATTGTCTTGCACAAAAACATCCTGTGTTTTATGGCGGATTTGAATATTATCGCCATACAGGGTTTAAAAATGATGCATTTTATAATGTAAATCTTGGGAGCCAGGTTTATCAATGGAAATTTTTCGCGCCAGAAGTTGGTGTGAATTTTCATGCTGGTTTTATTCCGGATAGGGAATTTGACGAAGGCCCAGATCCAAATACTATTCCGGTTGCATTATCTAGAGCCTCATTTACTTCTTTTTCTATAAGTCTCGCGCCTAAATTAAAGTTTGGTAATGAAGAAGCTGCATTGGTGCTCATTCCTGAATATAATATCGGAAAACGCACTGCAAAAGGGAATTACCTGGTTTATAATGGAAATGAGAGATATGATCTGGAACAGAAAGAAACCTATTCTGAATCCCAGAATTACTGGTCTTTTGCCGCAGGTATTGAAGGTCAGCTTCTCAATGTAGATCATCTTTGGTTTTCATTTTATCTGAAATATACCTTGCTGGATTCTAAGAAAGTTATTCAATCTTTAGACTTTTCAGACTATGATTTTAAATCTAACGGGGGTAGCAAAGATGGATATGGTTTAGGAATACGTGTGTATTATGACCTCTTTTCTGCATTATGATAAAAAGTTGATAAACCGAAAACGTTTTAGTTCATTTTAATGTTATAAATGCTTTAAAACTAAGGCTGTCAGTCTATTTTTTAGGCTCATCTTTGTATCTTGCCATTGTTCTACTAACAATTAAAATAAAGATAATGAGCGCTATTTTAGATATTCATGCACGTCAAATTTTTGATTCAAGAGGAAACCCTACTGTAGAAGTAGATGTATATACCGAAAATGGAATTATGGGTCGTGCAGCTGTTCCTTCAGGAGCCTCTACAGGTGAACATGAAGCAGTTGAGCTTCGTGACGGTGGAAAAGATTTCATGGGGAAAGGTGTTTCCAAAGCTGTTGAGAATGTAAACGGCGAAATTGCCGAGAAGCTATTAGGTTATTCGGTTTTTGAACAGAACCTGATAGACCAAACCATGATAGACCTGGATGGTACTCCAAACAAATCTAAATTAGGAGCTAATGCGATACTGGGAGTTTCTCTTGCAGTCGCAAAAGCAGCTGCTAACGAATTAAATATGCCGCTTTACAGATATGTTGGTGGAGTAAGTGCCAATACTCTTCCAGTGCCAATGATGAACATTATAAATGGAGGTTCTCACAGTGATGCGCCAATCGCATTTCAGGAGTTTATGATCATGCCGGTAATGGCTAAAAGTTTTTCTCACGCATTAAAAATGGGAACCGAAATTTTCCATAATCTTAAAAAAGTGCTTCATGATCGTGGTCTAAGTACTGCTGTGGGAGATGAAGGTGGTTTTGCTCCAACTCTTGATGGAACTGAAGATGCACTGGATACTATACTGAAAGCAATTAAGAAAGCTGGTTACAAACCTGGAAAAGAGGTGATGATCGCTTTAGATTGTGCTGCGGCCGAATTCTTTGTAAAAGGGAAATATGATTACACCAAATTTGAAGGCGATAAAGGAAAAATAAGAACCAGTGAAGAGCAGGCAGAGTATCTGGCAGAGCTTGCTTCTAAGTATCCAATTATCTCCATTGAAGATGGTATGGATGAGAATGACTGGAAAGGCTGGAAAGCAGTTACCGATAAAATCGGAGATAAAGTTCAGCTAGTGGGTGATGATCTTTTTGTAACCAACGTTGAACGTTTGGGAAGAGGAATTAAAGAGAATATTGCAAATTCTATTTTGATCAAAGTAAATCAGATTGGAACACTAACTGAAACTATTGCAGCGGTAAATATGGCTCATAATGCCGGTTATACCTCTGTAATGTCACATCGTTCTGGAGAAACTGAAGATAATACCATAGCAGATCTTGCGGTTGCTTTAAATACGGGTCAGATAAAGACCGGTTCAGCATCACGAAGCGATCGTATGGCTAAATACAATCAATTAATTAGAATTGAAGAAGAGCTTGGTCATGTGGCATATTATCCGCAGGATAAGGCATTCAAAATACAGTAGATTCAAGTAAGATATTTTATAGAGCCTCTTCGAAAGAAGGGGCTTTTTTATTTAATCCTTAATTATTTAAATGTTATATTAACAATCATTTAAATTGGAAAATACTTCTAGAGATTTTTTAATTGCTAAATTCAGTAAAATAACCAACCACTACTTTGAACACCAATTTTCTATTTGTTGCTGCGGAAAATGATGGCATTCCACGATGTAAAGCCGGAGGGATGGGAGATGTTGTTAGAGATGTTCCTAGACAGATCGCGGCAAACAAAGATCATGTTCGTGTAATAACACCATCATACTCCAGGTTGCATAAGGACGGAGGTAATAAAATTACTGATGTAAATTTTGTATTTCGCGGTGTCCCTCATAATGCTGAGATATATGAAGTGCCGGGAAAGAAAGAAATTCCTGGTGTCAAACATTATGTGTTGCATCATCATGATATAAAGGCTGGAGATATTGCACATATTTACTTTAATGATCCGGACCAGCCATTTTTTACAGATGCTAATGTGTTTTCGCTTTTTTGTACCGGCGTAGCTGCAGCTATTAGAGAAAATGTATTTGGAAAAATTGATATTATCCATTTACACGACTGGCATACCAGTATGTTATTGTTTCTCAGAGAATTCAATGAGAAGTTTAAAGTGCTTAAGGATATTAAATTTGTATACTCCATTCATAATTTGGCGATACAGGGAATAAGACCTTTCAGTAATAATTTTTCATCTGTCGATGCATTTTTTCCAGACATAGAATATGACCATAAGATATTACAGGACAGTCGTTATCAGGATTGCATAAATCTAATGGCTGTGGGGATAAGACTCTCAGATGCGGTTCATACAGTATCTCCTTCGTATAAAGAAGATATTCAAAAACCAAGTGATCCTCCGCATTTTATAGGCGGAGAAGGACTGGAGGAGGATCTCAAAAAGGCAGAAAATGAAAATCGTCTTTTTGGAATTTTAAATGGAGCCAATTATGCCAATATTGAGATAGTTGAAAAAGGAATTCTTCTAAGGCAATGTGTTCGAAGATTATTTAGATGGCTCCAGGAGGAGAAGAAAGATTATAAAGCACATTATTTGGCTCATACTGGCGAAAAGATAACTCGCTGGCAGGAAAGGAATCCCGACTTCATTTGCTCCAGTGTAGCCAGATTAACTGAACAAAAATTCTTCTTTTTCAAAGAAAATCCGGCTTTGCTTGATGGTTTGATGGAGAAACTCGCTAGTGTGAATGGCATTTACATTCTGCTAGGTACCGGAGCACCAGAATATGAGATGATATTTAGAGATGCCAGTTATAAGTATAAGAATTTCATTTTTATAAATGCACAGTCAGACAGTATTATCGATATGCTGTATCAGGACTCTAACTTATATTTAATGCCTAGCCTGTTTGAGCCCTGCGGAATTAGTCAGATGCTTGCCATGAGAAACGGTCAGCCTTGTTTGGTACATCATACAGGGGGATTGAAAGATACCGTTGTTCACGCCAAAACCGGGTTTAGTTTCGATGGAAAAACAACTCATGAGAAAACTGAAGATTTCATAAAAGTATTTTCTGAAGCGGTAGATCTTTTTTTCAGTAATAAGAAGGAATGGAAAAAAATATGTATGAATGCCAGAAAACAAAGGTTTACCTGGGAGAAATCGGTGAACAAATATTACGAAGAGCTTTATGGGATTCAAATTGATTAATACTAAATCATTGCTTATTTCATGATAGAAACTAAATATAGAAACCTATATTTTTTCGATATTCAAGATTTTCTTATTAAAACAAGCCTAAGTTTTTGGCTACCCATAGTTAAATTTCATGAAAACTGAATAAAATCGGGGTATTTATGAAATTTCGTTACTGTCCTTAAAATTATTTTAACACTAAATTTCGTAATTTAGCAATCCTTAAAAATTAATCTAAAAAGAACTAAATATAATATGTCTAAAACAGCGACACTCGAATTTGACGGAAAGAAATATGAGTTTCCCGTTACCGTGGGAACCGAAGATGAAATAGGGGTAGATATAAAAAAGCTTCGTGGAGAAGCTGGAATTATCACACTAGATCCCGGATTTAAGAATACTGGAAGCTGCGAGAGTGCTATCACATTTTTGGACGGTGAAAAAGGAATCTTAAGATATCGTGGTTATGCAATTGAAGATCTTGCTGAAAAAGCAGATTTTCTTGAAGTTGTTTACCTTCTAATTTTCGGGGAACTACCAAATAAGGAACAATTAGAAAAGTTCAATACAGATATTAAAGAACAATCTCATGTAGATGAGGAGATGAAGAAGATCCTTGATGGATTTCCGAAATCTGCTCACCCAATGGGAGTTCTTTCTTCTTTGACCAGTGCTTTGATAGCTTTTAACCCGTCTTCTGTAGATGTTTCTTCAGAAGAAGATATGTATAAGGCAATCGTGAAGATTCTTGGTAAATTCCCGGTACTTGCTGCCTGGACATTAAGAAAGAAAAATAGTCTTCCGCTGAATTATGGGGATGAGTCTCTTGGTTACGTAGAGAACCTTCATAAAATGATGTTCGAGAAGCCTAACAAAACATACAGCGTAGATAAAGCAGTGATCGATGCATTGGATAAATTATTAATTCTTCATGCAGATCATGAACAAAACTGTTCTACCTCTACGGTAAGAATGGTTGGTTCTTCTCATGCCGGATTATTTGCTTCACTTTCTGCAGGGATTTCTGCTCTTTGGGGTCCCCTTCATGGGGGTGCAAACCAGGCAGTGATAGAAATGCTTGAAAAGATCAAAGAAGATGGTGGAGATACTCATAAGTTCATGCAAAAGGCCAAGGATAAAGAAGATCCTTTCCGTTTAATGGGCTTTGGGCACCGTGTTTATAAAAATTTTGATCCTAGAGCAAAGATCATTAAGAAATCTGCAGATGAAGTTCTTGAGCAGTTAGGAGTACAGGATCCTGTTCTTGATATCGCGAAAGGACTGGAGAAAGAAGCCTTGGAAGATGATTATTTCGTAAAAAGAAAATTATATCCAAACGTAGACTTTTATTCCGGGATCATATATCGTGCACTTGGAATTCCGGTTGATATGTTTACCGTGATGTTTGCTTTGGGTAGACTACCGGGTTGGATTGCTCAGTGGAGAGAAATGAGGCTGAGAAAAGAGCCAATTGGTCGTCCACGTCAGATTTATATCGGTGAAAATCATAGAGATTTTAAGCCACTTGGTAGCAGATCATAATTGAGTTTTATTTGAAAATGAATTAATCAAAAAAGCTTCATCATAGGATGGAGCTTTTTTATATTTGTCAAAATATTAGCAATGAAATTGCATATAACTAATGAAACCTCAAAGCTTAGAGCAGTGGTACTTGGTACGGCTCAAAGCAATGGTCCTATTCCCACTTTAGAGGAGGCATACGACCCAAAGTCTCAGGAGCATATAAAAGCCGGGACATATCCTAAAGAAGAGGATATGATCAATGAGATGGAAGCTGTAGCGGCTGTTCTGAAAAAATATCAGGTGCAGGTTTTCAGGCCTAAGATAATTGAAGATTACAATCAGATCTTTACCAGGGATATCGCATTCGTGATAGGGGATAAGTTTATTAAATCTAATATTCTACCAGATCGCGATCAGGAGATCGATGCCATAGAGCACGTGTTAAAAAAAATAGATCCTGCTAAGATTATTACTCTGCCTGAAGAAGCTCATATAGAAGGAGGAGATGTAATGCCTATGGGAGATTATATCTTCGTGGGTACTTATAAGGGCAAGGATTATAAAGATTTTATAACTGCCAGAACTAACTGGCAGGCGGTTGAAGCGCTGGAAAAAGCTTTTCCAGATAAAAAGGTAGTTTCCTTTAGTCTGAAAAAATCAAATTCTATCGCAAAGGATAATGCCTTGCATTTAGATTGCTGCTTTCAGCCGGTCGGCAGGAATAAAGCAATTCTGTATAAAGGTGGATTCCTGATCGAGGAAGAATACGAGTGGCTGGTAAATTTCTTCGGAAAAGAAAATATCTATGAGATCACTCGCGATGAGATGTATCATATGAATTCTAATATTTTCTCTATTTCTGAAGAGGTAGTGATATCTGAAAAAGGATTTACAAGATTGAATTCATGGCTGAGAGAGCAGGGGATTACTGTGGAAGAAGTTCCTTATGCTGAAATCTCCAAGCAGGAAGGATTATTACGGTGTTCCACATTACCCTTAATTAGAGATTAAATTATTATGATGAAGCAGATTACAGATACGATTTTAATGGTAAGACCGGTCGGATTCAGAATGAATGAACAAACGGCGGTAAATAATTATTTTCAGACAAAGATTGAAGGAGATGATATTAACGAACTGGCTACGCAGGAGTTTGATATTTTCGTAGAAAAGCTGAGAGGTGTTGGGGTAAATGTGATCGTGGTAGATGATGTTCCCGAGGATGATACTCCAGACTCTATATTTCCAAATAATTGGGTTTCTTTTCACGAAAACGGTCAGATTGCCCTTTATCCAATGTTTGCTGAAAACAGAAGAAAAGAACGCAGGCTTCATTATTTTGCTAAGCTAGAAGAAGCCGGGTTAAAAATTAAAGAAATTGTTGATTATACGGTTGCCGAGGAAGATGATGTCTTTCTGGAAGGTACAGGAAGTTTAATTTTAGACAGGGTACATCAAAAAGCTTATTGTGCTATTTCACCAAGAGCAGATGAAGATCTATTGATCGAGTTCTGCGAAGATTTTGAGTTTACCCCGGTAATTTTTAATGCGTATCAAAGCGTCGAAAAGAAAAGACTTCCTATTTATCACACGAATGTCATGATGTGCATCGCCGAGGAATTTGCGGTGATCTGCCTGGATACGATTGATGATAAGAAGGAGCGAAAAAACGTGGTAAAGCATCTAAAAATGGACGAAAAGGAGATTATTTCCATTAGCGAAGAGCAAATGCACGAGTTTGCCGGAAATATGCTGCAGGTTCAGGGAGCTGAAGATAAAAAGTTTCTTGTGATGAGCGCCAGGGCTCATAGAAGTCTTTCAGAAGAACAAATTTCGAGGATTGAGAAACACTGCGAAATTTTAAGTTCTGAAATTCAGACGATAGAAACTTGTGGAGGCGGAAGCGCCAGATGTATGATGGCAGAGGTATTCCTGCCAAAAGCCTAGAATTTTTCCGATCTTCTTCTGAAAAGTTTGATGCTAAAAAGAAGGATGATGAGCACGCTTAAAAAAGCAAAAGGCAGAGAGCTGATAATTAAAAATTTCTGCATAGCGGTTAAAACGTCAGCGTCGGGTTTTACCTGGCCCAGAACAATAATCGCTTCACAAAATATAAGGATCAATACCGCCCAGATAAGGCGGTATTTTTTTTTCGGTTCAGAATTACCATGATCGGTAAACATGCTTAATACAAAAATAGCCGAATCTACTGAAGTCACCAGAAAACTTATCAAAAGTAAAATTACGATCATACTAGTAATCACCGGAAGCGGGTAAGCTTCAAAGAAGACAAACATGGAAGTAAACACATTTCCAAATTCATTATCATAAGCGTTCCAGCTTTCAATTAATTCGAATGCCGAAGTACCAAAAACACTAAACCAGAAAAAACTTCCTAAAGAAGGAATGAGTAAAACTCCCAATATCATCTCACGGATGCTTCTTCCTTTAGAAATTCTTGCGATAAATATACCGGTAAAAGGCGCCCAGGCTAACCAGAATGCCCAATAATAATAAGTCCAATCGGTTAGAAATTCTACTCCCGGATCATAATCTCCATATGCCAGGCTTAACGGAATAAAATCAATAATATAATGATAGAGGGAATTGAAGAAGTTCCATAGAATTTCAGAAATATCTCCGGTTAGGAATACAAAAAACATTAATAATAAGGCTACATAGATATTCCAGTTAGAAATTCTTTTGATGCCTTTGTTGACACCTGCCCATGCAGACATGAAAGCAAGTGAGCAGATAAGGAAGACCAGACCCATATTTTGAAATAACGAACCAGGTTCTTTTGATTGGATATGACTCAATCCACCCTCAATCTGGGTAGTTCCTAAGCCTATTGCGGCTACAAGCCCGATCACTGTGGTAAGTATGGTAAGAATATCAATCGAAGAAGGTAAAAAATGAATTTTTTTAAATGCTGAAAATCCAGAGCTCAATCTTACATCGGTCTTTTCTACAAAAATTGAATACCCAATTACAAGTGCAAAAAGGCCGTAAAATGCCCAGGCTGTAAATCCCCACTGATAAAAAGTATATTCTAAAGAGATGATTGCCATTGTTTCCCCGGTCTGGATTGGAGGGTTCATGAACATAAATACCGGTTCCTGAACCGCTCTTAATAGTATTCCCGCTCCCATTCCTGCAGAATAAAGCATGGCAATCCATGATAACCTGTTAAATTCAGGAGGCGAACTTCCTAAGCGTATTTTTCCGAATTTTGAAAAAGCAATGAATAGAAGAAAAAATACACAGCCTAGTCCCAGCCAGAGATAAAATGTTCCGAAATAACTTCTTACCCAAAGAGATATTTCTTCAATGCTATTGTAAAACTGGTTTGTGAATACAAAAATGAGGATAGAGCTAAGAACAAGAATGATCGCAGAGGCCAAAAAAACTTTGTTCTTAAATAATACACTGAAATTTGATCTCAAGATGGGTAGTTCTTAGTTCATAAAACTAATCTTTTTTAATACCCTTCGCAATTCTATTGATCATCCCTTCAAATATGAAATAATGAAAAGGATACATAGAGTACCAGTAGGCGCGCCCAAGTAAACCTTTTGGCCTGAAAGTCGCATTTTGATGAAGTATATTGTTCTCATCTATTTTAAATTCCAGCCAGGCTTCTCCCGGAACCTTCATTTCAGCAAAAAGGAGTAGCCTTTTTTCTTCTTTATCAGCTAGAAGAACCCGCCAGAAATCAAGTGAATCACCTGCATTGATCCTGTTTGGATGTGTTCTTCCTCTGCGCAGGCCAACTCCGCCAAAAAATTTATCTATGTACCCCCGAACTTTCCAAAGCCAGTTTCCGTAATACCATCCGTTGAGCCCGCCAATAGCCCACACTCTTTCCAGTGCTTCCCTGGGATCTTCAACTTCTATAGATTTTTTATCCTGCAAACAACCATATTTTGGAATCTGAACATATTTATTCAATTCTTTTCGAAACCTTCCACTGCTCAGAGAGTCTTTCCAGCTGGAAATCACCTCATTTTGTTCTATTCTATGGAAGGCCATCTTAATAGCTTCTTTATACTGAATGAGTTCGATATTCAGGATTTCCTGAAGCCGGGTGTCTTTTGTTATCACTTCAATTGCCATACTGTCCACAAGATTTTGAGCAAGCCTATAGGACGTGGAAGTGACAAAATATAACCAGTAAGAACTAAGTTTCGGGGACATAAATGGTACACCGATGATCCATATTTTTAATTCCCTGACTTCAGCATATTGTTCCATCATTTCCTGGTAGGTAAGAACATCTGGTCCCCCCACATCAAAAGATTCATTATAGCACTCCTCTCGACCAATAACCCCGGTAAGATATTGAATGATATTCCTAATGGCAATGGGCTGGGATTTTGTTTTTACCCATTTTGGCGTGATCATCACTGGGAGTTTTTCACAAAGATCACGTATGATCTCAAAAGAAGAACTTCCGGATCCCACAATAATAGCTGCTCTTAAGACGGTTACATTAAAGTCTCCTTTATAAAGAATTTCTTCAACAGCCTTTCTGGATTTTAGATGTTTTGAAAGCTCTTCTTCATTAATGATTCCGCTGAGGTAGATAACCTGATTTACCGAAGTTTCAGCCATCATCTTATTAAAATTCTCTGCGGCCTGAGCTTCCTGTTTGTCGAAGTCTTTAGTGGAAGCCGTCATTGAATGAATAAGGTAATAAGCAACGTCTATATTTTTAATCTTTTCTGCAGCAGTTGTATCTTCAAGAAAATCTATTTCTACGATCTCAACTTTTTCTTTGAGTTCCTCATTTGAAGTAAACCTGTTTCGGTTTCGAACCGCGCAAACCACATCATGTCCCTGCTCAAGTAATTGAGGTAACAGTCTCATGCCAATATATCCATTGGCCCCGGTAAGTAATATGCGCATTTGAAGAATTTGAACATCAAATTAGAGATTAAATTATTACTTTCACTTCAGATTAATAAAACTTTATTAAATGAATAACGTGCTGAAATTTGTGCTTTTGATCATTGGTGTAGGCTTGATTGGATATGGAGTGTATCAGCTTGTCACCCCTGAATTTTCGATAGATGCAGGACCTTTGCAGGTTGAAGCTCATGGAGATAATACCCAGTCTTATGCCATGATCGTATTCGGGATACTTTCTTTAGTTGGAGGGCTGGCTTTCAGGAAAAGATAATTGATTAAACACTCCTTAATAAGTTTAAGACTGAAGAACTTATATATTCTACTCCAATAGCGATCACTATAAATCCTATTATTCTTGAGATTGCGTTAATTCCAGATGCTCCAAGAAAATTTACGATATAATGTGAACTTCTTAGCACCAACAACGTGGCCAGGCAAACGCTGAAAATTGCCAGTACAGCAATTAGTTTATCATTCCACAAATCATATTCCTGGTAAAGTCCTATAAGAAATGAAATAGAGCCAGGGCCGGCAAGCATGGGGATTGCCAGCGGTGTGAGGGAAACGCCATCTCTTTGAAAAGCATCTTCCTTTACCTTAGGTTTATCCATTCCTTTGTGTTTTGAAAAAGAACCGGTAAGTAGGGCAAAACCTGAAGTCGTGATAATAAGTCCGCCTGCTATTCTTAGGGAATCAAGACTTATTCCGAAGAAATTTAGAATATACCTGCCTGTAAAAAAGCTGATCAAAAGAATAACAAAAATATTGATTGCTGTTAAAATAGACGTTTTTGATCTTTCTGCTTTTGAATCTTCTTTGGTAAGTCCAACAAAGATTGGAACTGTGCCCAGCGGATTAATTACCGAGAAAAGTGCGGCGAAAACATAAATAAATAATTCCATTAATTTTTTCAGCAAAATTGCTTCAGCTTTCCTTCTGAAAAATTAAAATGAAATCAACTTTACGTTAAACAAAACACCTCGAAATTTTAAGAATGTAAATTAAATATTATTGAAGATCTTCAATTTGAGTTGGGGCATTATCATTTTTGTGATCAATGATCTTTTTGAAAAACTTATGAATACCCGGGGTGTCGGCCTTTACCTTGATAAAATGATGGTCTTTATGGATGCTGTATTCTTCTGCTTTACCTTTGTAAAGGTTCAATTTGTAATAAGGAATTACCAAAGCGTAAGTTTCTAATAGCGACCTAAACATCACAATGATGCCACTATTTCTCATTTCCACGTTGCAAATATTGGCATTGTTATCCAGAATAAGAAGATTATGAATATCGATGCTTGTTGAGGTAATATGCAGTTTTGGGGACCCCGATCCTTTGAGTTTTACCCTTTGCATCAGCGTAAGAGGCTTGCCGACTTCTGCATTAATTTTTTCTGAAATGGCCGGGCGGTTATAGGAAATATTAACTAGCATTTCTTTTTTCCTAAATATAAGGATTTGAGTATAAAGCCTGGCGCCTAGAACTCCAATTCTTTTTATCTTTGCGCACTTAATTATTTGAAATTCGCTAAAAAGCATAGGAAAATGAATATTGAACAACTTCTTGCATCAAAAGTAAACGAGGCCGTGAAGAAACATTATGAGGTTGAACCTGAAAATATCGAATTTCAGCCTACCCGTAAAGATTTTGAAGGTGATATCACTTTGGTGGTTTTCCCCATGCTAAAACAGCTCAGAACCAGTCCAGCGCAGTTAGCTGAAAAGATTGGGAAATATCTGGAAGATGAAGTAGAAGAAGTCGCCAGTTTTAATGTGATTCAGGGTTTTCTGAATATCGTGATTAGTGATCAATATTACATCAATTTCTTTAACGAAGTAAAAGATAGAGAGGATTTCGGAATTCTGTTACCGCAAAGTGATGCGAGCGGAATTATGGTGGAATATTCTTCCCCAAATACCAATAAACCCCTTCACTTAGGTCATATTAGAAATAACCTTTTAGGTTATTCGGTCTCTGAAATTCTACAAGCTGCCGGAAATGAGGTTTATAAAGTGCAGGTGATCAATGATCGAGGAATTCATATTTGTAAATCCATGGTTGCCTGGGAGAAATTTGGCAATGATGAAACTCCTGAATCTACCGGATTAAAAGGAGATAAACTGGTTGGGAATTATTATGTAAAATTTGACCAGGAATATAAGAAGGAGATCGCTCAGCTAAAAGAAGAAGGAAAGAGTGAAGATGAGGCAAAAGCTCAGGCTCCAATTTTTGTAGAAGCTCAGGAAATGCTTAGAAAATGGGAAGCTAACGATCCTGAAGTGGTAAAACTCTGGTCTACTATGAATCAATGGGTTTACGATGGGTTTGAGAAAACCTATAACGCCCTGGGAGTGGATTTTGACAAGAATTATTACGAAAGCGAAACCTATATATTAGGAAAAGACAATATTCAGAAAGGTCTGGAAGACGGAGTTTTTTATAAAAAAGAAGATGGTAGTGTCTGGATCGATCTTAGCGATGAGGGGCTGGATGAAAAGATCGTTCTAAGAAGTGACGGAACGGCGGTGTATATGACCCAGGATATTGGGACGGCGATTCAGAGATTTGCAGACTTCGATATCAACCAGATGGTGTATACCGTTGGAAACGAGCAGGAATACCATTTTAAAGTTCTTTTCCTAATTTTGAAGAAATTAGGGTATGACTGGGCAGATGCGCTGTATCATTTAAGTTATGGAATGGTAGATCTTCCCAGCGGAAAGATGAAAAGTAGGGAAGGAACCGTGGTTGATGCCGATGATCTTATTAGGGAAATGGCTGAAACTGCTAAGAATATTTCTGAGGAATTAGGTAAGCTTGATGGCTATTCTGAAACTGAAAAGGAAGAGCTATACCGAATAATAGGCCTTGGAGCTTTGAAATATTATATTTTGAAAGTGGATCCAAAGAAAAGAATTCTCTTCAATCCTGAAGAATCGGTAGATTTTCAAGGAAATACGGGGCCGTTTATCCAATACACCTATGCCAGAATCCAGTCAATTTTAAGAAAAGCTGAATTTGATACTTCGGCAGAGCTATCGAAAGATTTCAGTTTCCACGAAAAAGAAAAAGAATTGATCAAGCAGGTACAGTTATTTCCGGAAACCATTGCTTTGGCAGCTGAAAATCATTCACCGGCATTGATCGCCAACTATACTTATGAACTGGTGAAATCTTTCAATTCCTTTTATCAGAATGTTCAAATTCTGGGTATCGATGATGAAGCTGAAAAAGTTTTTAGAGTACAATTGTCAGGATTAGTAGCGAATGTTATAAAATCAGCATTTAAATTACTTGGGATCGAGGTTCCGGAGAGAATGTAAGTGTAAATGCGAAGGTTGAATTTAGAGGTTGGATATTTCGTCATGCTGCACTTGTTTCAGCATATCAAATGAAATTTCAATTTTGAACTTTCTCTTTCAGCTTCAAATCATTAAATTTGCAATTCGCTGCTTAGCAGCACAAGAATAAAATCACAGGAAAGATTATGTTTGATAATTTAAGCGATAAGTTAGATAGTGCCTTTCACGTCCTGAAAGGACATGGGCAGATAACAGAAATAAATGTTGCGGAAAGTCTTAAAGAGGTAAGACGAGCCTTAGTAGATGCCGATGTAAACTATAAAATAGCCAAGGAATTTACCAATACGGTAAAAGAAAGGGCTCTTGGTCAGGATGTTTTAACAACATTAAAGCCGGGACAGTTGATGGTGAAGCTCGTCAAAGATGAGTTGACCCAGCTGATGGGTGGAGAAGCTGAAGGTATTAATCTTTCTGGAGATCCTTCTGTGATTTTAATGTCTGGTTTACAGGGGAGTGGTAAAACTACGTTTTCTGGTAAACTGGCGAATTTCTTAAAGAACAAGAAGACAAAGAAACCACTCTTGGTTGCCTGTGATGTATATCGTCCAGCAGCGATCAATCAGCTCCACGTAGTTGGAGAGCAGGTTGGCGTTGAGGTTTATTCAGATGAAGGAAATCAGGATCCCGTGGCGATCTCTAAAGATGCTATTGCTTACGCAAAAGAAAATGGTCATAATGTAGTAATCATTGATACCGCGGGTAGACTTGCAGTAGATGAGGCGATGATGACCGAAATTTCCAATATTCATCAGGCGATTCAGCCACAGGAAACACTTTTTGTGGTAGATTCCATGACTGGTCAGGACGCAGTAAATACTGCAAAGACCTTTAACGAAAGGTTGAATTTCGATGGAGTTATTCTTACCAAGTTAGATGGTGATACTCGTGGGGGTGCCGCTATTTCAATTAAATCGGTTGTAAATAAACCAATTAAATTCATCGGTACCGGTGAAAAAATGGATGCGATCGATATTTTCTATCCTTCTCGTATGGCCGACAGAATCCTGGGAATGGGAGATGTTGTGTCACTTGTAGAAAGAGCTCAGGAACAATATGATGAAGAGGAAGCGAGAAAACTTCAGAAGAAGATCGCAAAGAATGCTTTCGGTTTTGATGATTTCTTAAATCAGCTTCAACAGATCAAGAAAATGGGATCTATGAAAGATCTTATGGGGATGATCCCAGGAGCCGGGAAAATGCTGAAAGATGTAGATATCGATGATGATGCCTTTAAAGGAATTGAAGCTATTATTCATTCTATGACTCCTGGAGAAAGAAGCGAGCCAAAGGTGATCAACGCCAGTAGAAAGAAAAGAATTGCCAAAGGATCTGGAACTACCGTTCAGGAAGTGAATCAGTTATTGAAGCAGTTCAACCAGATGGGTAAAATGATGAAGATGATGCAAGGTGGTGGTGGCCGAAAAATGATGCAAATGATGAAGGGGATGCAATAAGATCTAGTTCACAGTAAATTAGTTGACAGTTTGCAGTTATGAGTTTTAAAACTTTATTGGCATATCAAAAAGCGTTTGACTTAGCTATGCAAATTTTTAAAATATCTAAAGGATTTCCAGTAGAAGAGAGGTTTGCTCTTACATCGCAAATTGTAAGATCTTCTAGGGCAGTTTGTGCTACAATTGCTGAAGCATATAGGAAAAGAGATTATATAAAGCATTATAAAAGCAAGTTGACTGATGCTGATAGTGAGAATGCAGAAACCCAGCTATGGATAGATTTTGCTCTTGCTTGCAATTATATTTCAGAAGAAGAATCTATTAGTTTAAATTCTCAGAATGATGAAATTGGTAGACTAATCAATTACATGATTAATAACCCAGGCAAATTTGGAGTACGAGACTGCTAACTGCCCACTAAAAACTGAATACTGAATATGACAATTCTCGACGGTAAAAAGATCAGTAATGACATCAAGGATGAAATCGCTGCCGAAGTTACCAAAATCAAGAAACGTGGAGAAAAAGTTCCTCATCTGGCTGCAATTATTGTAGGGAAAGATGGAGCTAGTATGACCTACGTGAATTCTAAAGTAAAGGCCTGTGAAAGAGTAGGTTTTGAATCCTCACTTTACAGACTTCCGCATACCGTGAATGAACTGGAATTACTGGATAAGATCGAAGAGTTGAACCAGAATGATGACATCGATGGTTTTATCGTTCAATTGCCTTTACCTCCTCAAATAAATACTCAAAAGGTACTGAATGCAGTAGATCCCGATAAGGATGTAGATGGATTTCATCCCACTAATTTCGGGAAAATGGCGTTGGATATGACCAGTTTTATCCCTGCGACACCCTTTGGAATTTTAGAACTTTTAGAGCGTTATGATATTCCTACCAAAGGAAAACATACCGTAGTGATTGGGAGAAGTTATATCGTAGGACGGCCTATGAGTATTTTAATGGGAAGAAGTGGATTTCCTGGAAATTCTACTGTTACCTTAACACATGAATTTACCAAGAATATTACTCAGGTAACATCTCAGGCAGATATTATCATTATAGCTGTTGGAATCCCTGATTTTCTAAAAGGTGAGATGATCAAGGATGATGCTGTAATCATCGATGTTGGAATTACCCGTGTTCCAGATGATAATACTGAAAAAGGATACGTCATTAAAGGAGATGTAGATTTCGAGAATGTAAGTAAACGTGCCTCTTACATAACACCAGTTCCTGGTGGCGTGGGACCAATGACGGTCTCGATGTTATTGAAGAATACTTTACTGGCCAGAGAAAGACATAAACATAGAGCTTCAGAAGCTTTGAAGAAATAAAAAGAGGGAGTTTTTAACTCCCTCTTTTTATTTTATAAAGCGCCACTTGTATCGCCGTGCTCCAATTTCCAGTCCAGATAACTATGAATATCTGTTTGTATAAATCTCAGGCCAAAAGTGATGATAGCCATATCATCTATATATCCGAGCCCCGGGATAAAATCTGGAATAATATCTAAAGGATTAAGCACGTATAAAAAGGAGAACGCAATGGTGGCAATTGTAAACCACGGCACTTTGGTATAAATACCTTTTCTGTAATCTTTAAGCATTCCATACATCACTTTAGCTAGCTCTGCATACTTCTGAAGTACTCCCGAGTTATTAATCTTTTCATCAACCTCTTCTTTACTATTCATAGCGATGGTAACATCGTCATTGTCAATTTTCGTGATTTCAGATTTCACATAGTCTTCTTCTATTTCTTTTTTCCATTTTCCGAACATATCTTTTTATTTT
Organism: Gramella sp. MAR_2010_147; assembly: GCF_900105135.1. Classification (NCBI taxonomy): domain Bacteria; kingdom Pseudomonadati; phylum Bacteroidota; class Flavobacteriia; order Flavobacteriales; family Flavobacteriaceae; genus Christiangramia; species Gramella sp. MAR_2010_147. The sequence goes on from NZ_LT629741.1 coordinate 2,830,050, forward strand.
TTGTTATAACCTGTGGTGTGAATTCCCATATTCTTTCTTGTAAATCTTCAGAATTAGAAGAAACAAAGAGATTAATAATGGGCCGAATATCAGTCCTATAAACCCGAAAAGAGGGACTCCTACAATAACCCCGAAAAGTGTTATTAGAGGATGAACGCTCGCAAGTTTTTCGAGCACATATAGGCGTATAATATTATCTGTAGAGCCTACTACTACAAAACCGTAAATAAGTAACGCGATGGCCTGGAAATCATTTCCCTGAGCAAATAACAAGATGCATGCAGGTAAAATTCCTATTGCAGTCCCTATAAAAGGGATCATAGAGCCAATTGCCGTAATTACGAACCAGAAAAACGGATCTGGGACACCAAATATTAAAAAACCGATCAGAGCAATAATTCCCTGAACGATCGCAACCAGTGGGATCCCTAGTGCATTTGATTTTACCAGTTGATTGCTTTCTTCTCCAATGATCCTAAGATTATCTTTGCCTAATGGAATATAAGTGATCATAGAATCCCGCATAGATTGACGATTGGTCAACATATAATATAGCATGAAGTACATAATACCAATAGCTATAATTGCATTAAAAGTGCCTCCCGCTAAATTTTGAAGATTGGAAGATACCCAATTAGTAATGGAGGTCGTGTCTATACTTGAGCTGATGCTAAATCCAATTTCTGCTTCAATATTATTTAACTGATCTTTTAGTGCTTTTAGTACTCTTTCAGAATTTGCAACAGCTTTTCCTATTTTGGAAGTTAGCATAATCGCAATTAGGGTAACGGGAATAAGGATCCCTACAAAAGAACCAGCCATAAGAAGAGAAGCCGCTAATGGTGGTCGCCAGCCTCTATTAACTAATTTCTTCATCCAGCCCTTTAATATCACGTATAAGGTTACCGCCCCCAGAACTCCAGAGAGATATGGCAAAGTTTCTCTTACAATTAAGACCGTTAAAAAAAGCACGAGTAGCAGGACAAAAATTTGTCTGACTAAGGATGGTTTAAGTCTATCCATTTTTTGGCTGGTTGGTTTGTAAACTTAAAAAAACTATACGGCAAAAAGCTGATCCATATTTTTGAAAGCTTTGAATTCTAAAGCATTTCCGCAGGGATCCTTAAAAAACATCGTTGCTTGTTCGCCCGGCTTTCCTTCAAATCGAATATAGGGTTCTATCACAAAATCAACATTTTTACTCTTTAATAACTTCGCAAATTCCTGAAATACATCCCATTGTAATACAACACCAAAATGTGGTACCGGTACCTCTTTTCCATCTACAGGATTTGATGTTGCGGCCTTAGTTTCTTGAGGATCCTGGTAATGAATCACCAGTTGATGACCAAAGAAGTTGAAATCAACCCAATGATCGCTACTGCGACCTTCGCCACAACCAAGGGTCTCTTTATAGAATTTTCTACATTTCTGAAGGTCGGAAACAGGGATGGCAAGGTGAAATGGTTGTACTTTCATGCTGTAAATATTAATTCTGGACACTATTAAAGATAAGATAATCGATCTTATTCAAGAATCTAAAATTAACAAGAACTATGTACAAATACTCAAGCTTACGAGCTAATTCTCTGTTAAGATTTAGACTTGCGAGGTCTTTTCCCTTTTCGTGAAGTTGGTTTAATAGGAGTTTCAATTTTAGAACCTTCTTCAGTTTTGGTAGATTCACCGGTTAGACCATTAATGGTTTTTAATTCATCTGGAGTTAAATCCCGCCATTGTCCTACAGGTATATCAAGAGAAACATTCATGATTCGTACTCTTTTCAGGGCGGTAACTTCATAGTCTAAATATTCACACATTCGGCGAATTTGCCGGTTTAGTCCCTGAGTTAAGATAATTCTGAAGGAATGATGACCAAGCTTTTCTACTTCGCAGTCCCGGGTTACCGTATCCAGGATGGGAATTCCCGACGACATTTTTTTTATGAAATCTGAAGTGATCGGTTTATTCACAGAAACTACGTATTCCTTTTCATGATTGTTCCTGGCCCGAAGAATTTTATTCACAATATCACCATCGTTGGTCAGAAAAATAAGGCCTTCACTAGGTTTGTCAAGTCGGCCAATAGGGAAAATTCGTTTAGGATAATTTATGTAATCTATAATATTGTCCTTTTCCACCCGGGTATCGGTGGTGCAAACGATACCAACAGGTTTGTTGAAAGCGATGTACACATTAGGTTCTTTCAGTTCTTCTTTGGAAACAGGTTTGCCGTCTACTTTTACAAGATCGCCCGGAGTTACTTTAGTTCCCATTTCGGGAACCTTGTCGTTAATGGTAATCCTGCCCTGATCTATAAGTTTATCGGCTGCTCTTCTGGAGCAATAACCTAACTGACTTAAATACTTGTTGATGCGTACTTCTTCTGCCATAAAATCTATTCTCCTGCAAAGATACGGGATAAGAATTTTAGGACCGAAACTGAAAAAAGATAAAATTTTCAAAACCTCAGGCAACCTTTTGTAACTTTCACACGTCTATATAAATAGAAGACCTTGTGAAAATGGTGAAAGTTATACAGCTTTTTAAAAATGAATCCTCTTTGATCAAAAGAGCATCCTCGGGAAATCGAGATGCGCAGCAAAGAATTTATGAGATTCATGCACCAAAGATGCTAAGCATTTGCAGACAGTATATCAAGGATATACATCATGCTGAGGACGCAATGCTGAATGGGTTTTTTAAGGTATTCTCACATCTGAAGGATTTTAAGGAAGAAGGTAGTTTTGAAGGTTGGATACGAAAGATCATGGTTCGAGAATCCATTTCTTTCTTAAGACAGCATAAGAAACTGGAATTTCAGGAAGACCTTGGGCAGGAAACGCCAGAGGTTTTCAATAATATAAAATCTGAAATGGATGTGGCCGATATTCAGGCTTTAATAGACGCATTGCCCGAGGGTTATAAAATGGTGTTTGTTCTGTATGCGGTGGAAGGTTACAAGCATTCTGAAATAGCAAAAATGCTTGACATAAATGAGGGGACTTCGAAATCCCAGTTATTTAAAGCACGAAAAATGCTTCAGGAAAAATTAAAAACAAATAATTCATCAGTTTATGGCACCAATTAAATTTGAAGAACATATAAAAGAGAAGCTGGATGAAAGAGAAATTCAGCCTTCAGCAGAAAGCTGGGAAAAATTAGATTCCAGACTAAATAGGCCTGAAAAAAGCTCCGGAAGAAAAGTCTGGATCCCATCTATTGCTGCGATCATGCTACTTTTAATTGCCAGCCTGTTGTTTGTTAATCAGCAAGAGCAGAAATCAGCTCCAGTGGTAGAAACTCCTGCGGAGGAAAAAATTCAGAAGAAATCCAAAGAAAGTCAGTTCGAAGAGCCGATAGAATTAGCTTCCGAAGAAACTAGTATTGACGCTCGTTCAGAAAGTGAGAAAATAGTTCGTAATACCGCTGAAAAATTTGTGAATCCACAGAGGAATCAGAGCGCACCAAAAACAACGCTAGCCTCAAATCCTGTTCAAAAACGAGATGTTCTAATGCCTGTTTCCATCGAAAATATTTCCGAGGAGGTGGTGGTAGAAGTCGATCTATCTTTAAAAGTACAGGAGCTTCTGGCGAGTATTTCTAAAGCTGAAAAAAAATCTGGCAAAAGAATTACAGAAAGTGAAGTTGATGCATTACTTGCAGAAGCAGTAAAGGAAATAAGTAAAAATACTCCTGAAAAGTATTCCGGAAATTTTGTAGATGCAGAAAATCTTTTAGCCGACGTGGAATATGATGTAGATCAATCTTTTAGAAAAGAAGTATTCGAATTTCTGAAAGAAGAATTCAAAAAAGCAAGAACAGCAGTTGCAACCCGAAACGATTAATTAATAAACTTAATATTCATCATCCCGAAAGGGTCATTCATCAATCATTTTGATAAGGAGGGCTTTTGCCTGAATTTGATAAAACTAAAAACTATCCAAGATCATGAAAACAATCATTATTTACCTCACACTAGCATTATTTTCCCTGATAGCCCCTACAGGTTATAGCCAGGAAACCGAAAATTTACCTCAGGAGAAAAATTCGGAGAGGATATTTGAAAAGAAAAAACAAGAGATAATTTCAGAAGAAAAGGAAAAGCTGAAAGCCAAGGTAGAGATGTACAATGCGCAATTAGAAAACAAAGTGATTACGCAGGATGAAGCAGAAAGGTTAAAGAAAGAAGCAGCAGTCTTACATGCTAAGAATATAGAAAATCGACTGGCTATTCTTGAAAATGAGTTTGAACTAAAGGAACGCAATGAAGGAGATGGTAACATGGTTTCCATCGAATTGGGGGCCGATGGAAAAGTTCTGAAGGTAAACTCTACCGAAAGGGACAGAAAATATGATAACAGAACCACCAGCGATCTTGTTCTGGCTGCAGGTTTTAATAATGCACTTTCTGATGGGCAGTCTTTAAATGATTCTGACTTTAAAATTGGAGGCAGCCGTTTCTTTGAAATTGGATGGGCATGGAAAACGAGGGTTTTCGATAATTCTAACTGGTTAAGACTTAAATATGGTTTTTCATTCCAGTTTAACGGATTGAAACCTACAGATAATCGATATTTCGTAGAAGATGGTGCCCTTACCGAGCTTCAGGAATTTGAATATGATCTGGATAAGTCAAAATTCAGAATGGATAACCTTGTAGTTCCCGTGCATTTTGAGTTCGGGCCTTCTACCAAAACTGAAACTTCTAAAACTATTCGCTATAATGCCGACGGAAAAATAAAATTAGGTCTTGGGGGATATGCCGGTTTTAATATTGGAGAACGTCAAAAGTTGAAATATAAGATTGACGGTGACAAACAAAAAGATAAGCTAAAGGGAGGGTACAATACGAATGATTTTGTCTACGGGCTTAGTGGATACCTGGGCTGGGGAGGCGCTACCCTTTATGCTAAATACGACCTGAATCCTATATTTCAAGACCCAAATATAGAACTACATAATTTTTCTCTGGGTCTTAGGTTTGATGTTGATTAATTAGCCAATATAGTTTAGTTTTGCAGGGCTTTAAATTTGATAAATCATTTTTAAAGCCCTTTCTTTTTTAGTAATTTCCGAATAAATATTCTCACTGAATTGATCTCTAGAACTACCATAGATAATGTATTTGAAACCGCCCGGGTAGAGGAGGTAATTGGTGATTTTGTTCAGTTAAAGAGGTCTGGGAGTAATTTGAAAGGATTAAGTCCTTTTACCGATGAGCGTTCTCCCAGTTTTATGGTTTCTCCTGTGAAGCAGATCTGGAAAGATTTCAGTAGTGGTAAAGGAGGAAATGTGGTGGCTTTCTTGATGGAACATGAGCATTTCAATTACCCTGAAGCCATTAAATACCTCGCTAAGAAATACGGGATAGAGATCGAGGAAACGGAGCAAAGCGATGAACAGAAGGAACAGGCGAATGAGAGGGAAAGCATGTACCTCGTTTCAGAATATGCAAATGAGTTCTTTCAGAAGAGAATGCATGAAACCGATGAAGGAAAAGCTATTGGTTTAAGCTATTTTAAGGAACGTGGTTTTACTTCTGAAACTATTAAAAAGTTCGATCTTGGTTATTCTCCTGATGATTGGGAGGTATTCACTAAAACGGCTCTTGAAGATGGTTACAAGCTGGAATATCTTGAGAAAACGGGCCTCACCATTGTAAAGGAAGATAAACGATTTGACAGGTTTAAAGGACGGGTAATGTTCCCAATCCACTCCATGTCTGGCCGGGTACTGGGTTTTGGAGGTAGAATTCTTTCAAACACTAAAAAAGCTGCAAAATATCTCAACTCTCCAGAGAGTGATATTTATCATAAAAGCAAAGTCCTTTACGGAATATACTATGCAAAGCAGGCAATCGCCAAGGAAGATAATTGCTACCTGGTAGAAGGATATACTGATGTGATCCAGTTTCATCAAAGTGGAATTGAGAATACTGTTTCATCTTCAGGAACTGCATTAACCCCAGAGCAGATTAGACTTATTAACAGGTTAACAAAGAATATCACTGTACTTTTTGATGGGGATGCTGCGGGAACCAGGGCTTCTCTGCGCGGGATAGATCTTATACTGGAGCAGGGGATGAATGTGAAAGTTTGTCCGTTTCCGGAGGGCGAAGACCCTGATAGTTTTGCCCGGTCTAATTCAGAAGATGAATTACGTGAATTCCTGGAAGAGAATTCTTATGATTTCATTACCTACAAGGCTTCCTTGCTTATGGATGAAGCTAAGAACGATCCGGTTAAAAAAGCAGGCCTCATCAGGGATATGGTGAATAGTATTGCTAAAATTCCTGATAATATCCAGCGGGAAGTTTATTTACAGGAATGCTCCAGGATCATGGATATTTCTGAAGATGTGCTCTATGCTACACTGGCTCAGATCGAAAATAAAGGTTCCGGTTCTTCCAGCCAGCCCAAGAAAAAGAAAATGGAGGTGGTCAAGGAAGAGTCGGCTGCCAAAACCAAAGTAGATCCTTTATACGAACTGGAAAGAAAGATCATTAGTCTTCTTGTTCTTTATGGACGGGAAGAAGGTGAATTTCACGATATGCTCTTAAAACAAAATGATCAGGGCGAAATGATCTATGAGTCAGAAATTCAGGAATCAAAAGTATTTGAGAAGATATTTTTAGATCTTCAGGAAGATGAGATAGAATTTACGAATGAAGATTTTAAAAAATTATTTCTACTTCTTATAGAAAAATTGAATAGCGAAGATGAGTTTGGGGTAGAGATGATCATTAACGATATTGAAGAATCTCAGGCAATAAAGTTAACAGATATCCTTATGGAGGAAGAGCAGTACGAATTGCACGATTGGGATAGACATGATATTCCTGTAAAAACGAAAGATCAGGGGATTTCTCAATATGTGACACAAACAATTCTCTCCCTTAGAAGGCACCTGGTTGGTAGAAAGATAAGCGAACTTCTGGAAGAAATGAAAGAGGTTGATTCTGAGATCGATAGAACTGAAAAGATTCAGGAAATAATGAGCTATACCAGCTTAAGTACTATTATATCTGACAGACTAGGCCGGGTTATGTAGTATTTAGTTGAAGTAGTCTTGATTGTGTAATAAGATCTGCAACATTGTCTACCTTTAATTTCTTCAGCAATCTTGTTTTATAGGTGCTTACTGTTTTCTCGTTAATATCCAGCGCTTCGGCGATATCTTTATTCCTCTTACCTGAGGAAAGTAAATTTAATACCTCAGTTTCTCTTGTAGAAAGCTTCTTGAATTTTGTAATTAAACTCTTACCTCTTGAGATGCCAGAGTTTAATTTTTCTGTAATATTCCTGTTTAGGTAAATTCCTCCACGGGCAACCTGGTAAATTGCTTTCTCTAAGGTTTCGTTGTCTGTATGTTTAGAAATATAACCAGCGGCTCCTGCCTTGATGGCACTTAAGGCATACATCTCTTCTGGGTGCGAACTAAAAATTAAGGTTTTAACCTCTGGAAATTCCTGTTTTATACGCCTAATAGCGTTGATCCCGTTAATTTGGGGAAGATCTAATTCTACGATCAAGACGTCTGGTGCATCTTTTTCTAACTGGTTAAAAAGCTGGGTTCCGCTTCCTACTCTTCCAGTTACCTGTAATGCCGGATTGTTTTGAAGTATACATTTTACACCCTCCAGAATGATGGGGTGGTGATCTGCAATTAATACTCGATACATGATTTTAAGTTAAAAACAAGTCCGGGGGTAACTCGTTGAGTTTAGTTTTGTTAACCTAAAATAATGCTTTGCCTTTTTATAAAGTGAAAGAGCTGTAGTTATTCGATAAGATGTCTATTTCTTTAGATGAACGGGTATTTCACATACCGGAATAGGAACCATTTTGTGTCTGTTGGCAGTGTTAAGCCTTTGATAAATATTAAAAACCTCTCGCTGTCTTCCTTCAAAATCCTGAGCAGTTTTTCCCTCTTCCATGCTTTTCATCGCCCATTCGAGTTCATCATAAGAAGCTCCTAGCTGATCTTCATCGCTTCTGCTGTCGCCAAATAATCCATCGGTAGGAGCGGCAAGCATGATTTCTTCAATAATATTTAAATAATTGCCCAATTCGTAAACTTCACTTTTTAGAAGATCGGCTATAGGGCTAAGATCTACACCTCCGTCACCATATTTAGTGTAAAATCCTACACCAAAATCCTCTACTTTATTTCCTGTGCCTGCAACCAGGTACTTGTGAAGTCCTGCAAAGTAATATAACGTGGTCATTCGTAATCTTGCTCTGGAATTGGCTAGGGCCAGGTCTAGAGAAGAGGTTTCCCTGTGTTGGGGCATACCGTCTTTGAACTGATCAAAAACAGGGGTAAGGTTAACTTCAAGGGTACTTACATTAGCAAAATTATGCTGTAACTCAGAGATGTGTTTTCTAGCTCTGCTTATTTGGTTTTTGCCTTGATGAATGGGCATTTCAAGGGAAAGAGTAGGTAAACCCGTTTTTGCGCATAATGTTGAAGTCACTGCAGAGTCAATTCCGCCGCTAACACCTATTACAAACCCATTCATATTGGCTTTTGTAGCATAATCTTTAAGCCAGTTTATAATGTGGTCAGCTACTTTTTCGATCGGCATAATATTGGGTGATTAAATTTGTAAATAATACCTTTGCCCAACAAATCTAACACTTAAAGCCAATTTTTAAAAGGGACGGGCGTTAAAGCCTTCATAATAGAGAACTATGCTGAAGAAATTATGGTTTTTACTGCTATTTGCAAGTCTGTTTTCCTGTAATAATAATTCTGAAACCGAGGCTAAGATTGAAAAGATCGATGCAGATTTTGAATTGATTCGATTTGATCAAAAATTTTCCCAGGCTACAGAAGCAAATCTCCCAGAACTTAAATCTCAATATCCTTTCCTTTTTCCGGAACAATACCCAGATAGTGTCTGGATACAGAAGTTAAACGATAGTATTCAGGTGGAAATTAATGCTGAGGTAAACAAAGCCTACCCTCAGTTTACAGAGGAAAAAGATGATCTGCATGCCCTTTTTCAGCATGTGAAATATTATTTTCCAGATTTTCAGGTGCCAGATGTAGTTACGGTGACTTCAGAAGTAGACTATAAAAATAAGATTATTTATACCGGTGAATACATGTTTGTCTCCCTCGATACGTACCTGGGAGAAGATCATAAATTTTACGTAGGCTTACAGGAATATTTGAAGAAAAATTTCAGGAAAAATCAGATTGTTCCCGATGCTGCAGGGGAGATCGCTATGAAATATGTTCCAAAAGCGGAGTCCCGAACTTTTTTAGCGCATATGTTGTACTATGGAAAGATTTTGTATTTAAAGGATAGGTTTATTCCATTTAGAAGTGAAGAAGAAAAAATAGGATATACAACTGCAGAGTTTGAATGGGCTCAGGCTAATGAAGACCAAATATGGAGGTATTTTATAGAGAATGAACTTATCTACGATACAGATTCTCAATTATATACCAGGTTTTTGTATCCTGCACCTTTTTCTAAGTTTTATCTCCAGCTCGATGCGGAATCCCCGGCAAGATTAGGGCAATATATAGGCTGGAACATTGTTCGCGCTTACATGGATAAAAACGATGTTTCCATCAATAAAATGCTGAATACATCAGCTGAAGAAATTTTTAATAAAGCAAAATACAAACCCAAAAAATAATGTCTCAATTCAAAAAGTCTGAAATAAATATAGAAGTGGTTACAGATGAAAATCATGTGCCTGAAAATATCACCTGGAGTGCTCAGGATGGTAATATACACAAAGAAGAAGCAAAAGCTTTGATGCTATCAGTTTGGGATAGTAAAGATCAGGAAACGTTGAGAATAGATCTTTGGACTAAAGAAATGCCGGTAGACGAAATGAAAAAGTTCTTCCATCAAACTTTAGTATCTATGAGTGACACCTATTTTAGAGCGACTCAGGATGACAAGATGCGCGATACCATGAAAGATTTTTGCGATTACTTTGCTGAAAAGACAGAGATCAAGAAGAGTTAATTGGAAAAGCTCATTTTTGTATATAATTCTGATTCTGGTAAATTGAATGCTATTATGGGTTCACTTCATAAAGTGGTGAATCCATCTACTTATTCCTGCAAATTATGTGAGCTTACCTATGGCACATTTCACGAACGAACAGCCTGGAAAAAATTTAGAGAAAACCTTGATTTGGAAACCGAGTTTCTTCATAAGGATGAATTTCAGAAGTTATATGCTTCAAAATTTGGTCATAAGTTTGAGTTCCCTGTTATTTTGGTGCAAACTAATAAGGGCATCGAGGTGCTAATTTCCAATAAAGAATTTTCAGAGATCAATAATTTGGAGGTTTTAATCAAAACCATAAAAAGACATCTTTAAGGGAAAAACAAATTCCAATTATGTTTGTCCAAATGTTGTACAAATCCCGAAGCAGCATTTTCACCGTTTCGAATCAGTGTTTCTCCATTCGATTTTATTAAAGCGTAAGATCCGTTGCATGTGGGGTGTTTAAAGATGCTGTTTCTAAAAAAATTATGTTTGTCTAGAAAAAAATATTCTTCCTTAGGTGAAGATGTGTTAGAGAGTTTGATTCCTCCCTCAAAGAAAACTAGAAATATGACGTTTGGATAATTTTTTTCGATGTACTCCACCCAGGGTTGCATCCAGTTTTTTCGCTCCAGGACCCTTTTCTTATCCCAGGTGTTCATCTCTTTCACCTCTAATCCATAAGTACATAAATCATTTAAGTAGTTATAGTTTATGAGAAAAATGGTAGTGTCACTTATTTTTCTATTGGTAACTGACTCAATTTGCTTTTTTATTAGTTGGTACTTTACCTCATAAGTATAATATTCATAATTATGAAGTTGTGCGACCCTACCACTATCTTTATCATAGTAATCCCATCTGGAAAAGCTTTGATCTCTATCTCGCCAGCTTTCTAAGAATTTATTTTTTCTTATACTATCTCCATCCTTATCTTGATAATATTTTGGTTTTTGGAGATGTAAGGGGGTATTGCAGGAATAAAAAAATAGAGTGATTATATAAATGAAAAATATTTCGTTTAATTTCATAAATGATAAAAAAGTAGCTAATGGTAGGGCAAGCAGAATAATTTCTAGCTCCTAAATTAAAAGAAAAGTATCAAATTCCAAAAATACCCTAAGAATGCGACAAACGGATTTTTTATTAGTATATAAAAGTGTTTGCTAAATATAGGTTTTTAGCTGGCCGTTTACGCTATCTATATACTCCAGGATATCTTCCTGTCCCAGTTTTGAAGTTGCCGAAGTAATGAAATACTCGGGTATTTCTTCCCAACTCTCTAGCATTTCAGCTTTATAGTTCTCAATATTTTTTTCGAGTACTTTGTCTTTTAGCTTATCTGCTTTTGTGAAAATGATGCAAAAAGGAATATTGTGGGTGCCCAGCCATTGCATAAATTCCATATCTATAGGTTGAGGTTTATGCCTGGAATCTATTAACACAAAAGCGCAGATCATTTGCTCCCTTTTTTCAAAATAAGCAGTGATAAATTTTTGAAAGACTTTTTTAGTAGATTTTGAAACCTGGGCATAACCATAACCCGGTAGATCTACTAAATGCCAGTTATTATTGATCAAAAAATGATTGATCAATTGGGTCTTTCCAGGTTTTGCTGAAGTTTTTGCAAGAGCCTTTCTGCCTGTAAGCATGTTGATTAAGGAAGACTTTCCAACATTACTCCTGCCAATAAAAGCATATTCTGGCAGTGTGCTGTTAGGGCACTGATCAACTTTGGAGTTGCTCACTACAAATTCAGCAGTCTTAATTTTCATAAAAATTATTTTAGATCTCTCGCTGTTTTAGCCAGTCATGAAATACCTGGTTGAATTCTTCCGGATGCTCCATCATGGCAGCATGGCCACATTTGTCTATCCAGTAAAGATCTGAATCTGGTAAAAGACGTTGAAAATCTTCAGCGACTTCAGGCGGCGTTACCGTGTCATTTTCACCCCAGATAATACAGGTAGGTGTCTTCATGTTTGGAAGATCCTTTGCCATATTATGACGAATGGCGCTTTTTGCAATAGCCAGGGTTTTAACCAGTTTATTACGGTCGCTTACGGTATTATAAACTTCATCCACGATCTCTTTTGTAGCAACTTCAGGATCGTAAAAAACAGCTTCCGCTTTCTTTTTGATAAAATCGTAGTCACCACGTCTGGGGTAACTTTCTCCCATGGCATTTTCATAAAGACCGGAACTCCCGGTGATAACAAGTGCCTGGACTACCTCAGGAAACATTTTTGTTGCTAATAGCGCAATATGACCTCCTAGTGAATTACCAAGAAGGATCACATTATCATATCCTTTAAAATCAATAAATTCTTTTAAGTATTTAGCAAATGTCCCTACACTGGTTTTTAAAAGTGACATCGAGTAAAGTGGCAATTCCGGGATTAGAACTTTGTATCCCTTTTCCGGAAAATAATTAACTACACCATCAAAATTACTGAGCCCGCCCATAAGTCCGTGAAGAATAACAATCGGTGTTCCTTCGCCTTTTTCAAGATATGTGAATTTCCCCTCCTGCCTTAAGTGATCTTTCATTGATAGCCTTTGCGGTTAGCAATCGCAAATATAGCGATTTCGATACAAGTATAATCATTTTTGAGCAACTGCAAAGGCTTTTCTGCGATGTGGGAAAATTATAATCACCATGTTTTTTTAACCAAATTTCTCCCGTTTTATCATCGATTTTCAAATTCCTGAATCCTAAGTAAATAGCTCTATTTAAAAGGTTTTCAAATACATACGGTGGTAAAACTTATCAACATTGTGGTAAAAAGTGGTAAATTGTGGTAATATTTTCAATATATTTGGCTCTATAAAGCTTAACCGTGATAAATTTAATTGGGACATACGAATGTAAAGTCGATGCGAAAGGCCGATTGATGGTGCCTTCAGCATTGAAAAAGCAATTGGCTCCCATGATGCAGGAAGGTTTTGTGATTAAAAGAGCAGTTTTTCAAAACTGTCTGGAGCTTTACCCGATGGAAGAGTGGAATGTGTTGATGAAAAAAATGAACGGGTTAAACAGGTTCAAGAAAAAAAACAATGATTTTATAAGAAGGTTTACTGCCGGGGTGAAAACTGTTGAGGTTGACACCAACGGCAGATTGTTAATTCCTAAAGATCTGGTTGGTTTTGCCGGAATTGAGAAAGAGATCGTTCTTTCTTCAGCAATTAACATTGTAGAGATTTGGGATAAAGATAAGTATGAACAAACCCTTGATGCTTCTTCAGATGATTTCGCAGATCTGGCTGAAGAGGTGATGGGAAATGATGATTTTGATGAAATATCATAATCCGGTTCTTTTAAAAGAGTCTGTTGATGGTCTTGAAATAAAACCTGACGGAGTCTATGTGGATGTGACTTTTGGAGGTGGGGGTCATTCTAAAGCGATTTTAGAACAACTTGGGTCTGAAGGAAAGCTTTATGCTTTTGATCAGGATAAGGACGCTCTCGAAAATAAGATAGACGATGATCGGTTTACACTTATTAATGAAAACTTCAGATTTCTAAAGCGTTTTTTGAGATTTTATGGTGTAAAGAAGGTTGATGGGATTCTTGGTGATTTTGGGGTTTCCTCCCATCAGTTCAATGAAGCTGAAAGAGGGTTTTCTACCAGATTCGATGCGAAACTGGACATGAGGATGAACCAGGGAGATAAGTTGAGTGCCTATGAGGTGATCAATGAATATGAAGAAGAGCAATTGAAAAAAATGTTCTACGCATATGCAGACCTTAAGAATGCTCCTAAACTGGCCAGGACGATTGTTTCAGAAAGAAAAAACAATCCAATCGAAACCAGTGAACAGTTAAATGAGTTATTGAAGCCTTTGTTGTTTAAAGGGAAAGAAAATAAGATCCTGGCGCAGATCTATCAGGCGATACGAATAGAGGTGAATCAGGAAATTGAAGTTCTTAAAGAGTTTTTGCTGCAGACCGAAGCGATTTTGAAGCCGGGCGGAAGGCTCAGTTTGATCTCTTATCATTCATTGGAAGATAGATTAGTAAAAAGGTATATAAGGAGTGGTTTGTTTGAAGGGGAGCCTGAGAAAGATATGTATGGAAATATTTCAGTCCCATTTAAAAAAGTAAACGGATTGATAATTCCGTCAAAAGAAGAAATCAAAGCGAATAACAGGGCCAGAAGTGCCAAATTAAGGGTGGCAAGAAAGTTATAAAAGACAATGAAAAAAGGTTTTTACAACATACTGAAAGCGAATTTTCTTATCAGTGAAGATGCTGTAAAAAACTGGCGTTTTATTGTTTTCTGTACGGTGCTGGCTATAGTGATGATCGCGAGTTCACATAGTGCAGAACAGAAAGTTCATCAAATAGCGAGATTGAATAATGAAGTGAGAGAGTTAAGAAGTGAATTTGTTGAAAGACGTTCAGATCTTATGAAAATTAAGATGGAGTCTACCATTACTGAAAAAATGGTAGAAAAAGGGATAGGGCCTTCAGAAACCCCACCCAATAAAATAAGAGTGATAATAAAAGATTAACCTGCAATGGCTACAACCGAAAAAAGCATCCTGAATCGCATGTATTTCGTGGCTGGCTGTCTGCTTGTTTTTGCGATAGCCGTAGGTTTCAAGTTGCTCGATATTCAGTTTGCCCATGGCGATTATTATAAAGAGCTCGCTGAAGAGCGTACTTTAAAAAATTTCAAAATTCCGGCAAATCGTGGTAATCTATACGATGTCAATGGAAATCTTCTCGCAACATCGGTACCTAAGTATGATATACGTTTTGATGCGGTAACGGTTTCAGATAAGAATTTCGAAGAGAATATTGGTCAGCTTTCAGAAAAGCTTTCAAAAATGTTGGGTCGTTCAGCTTCTTACTATTCTCAAAAATTAAGAACTGCAAGAGCCAATAAACAACGTTATGTTCTCATCGCTAAAAACCTGGGTTATTCAGAATACATGAAGATCAAATCTTTTCCTATGTTCAATCTTGGAGCTTATAAAGGTGGGATGATCACAGAGCAAAGCACGGTTAGGGAGCACCCTCTGGGAAAAATGGGAGAGAGAACGGTAGGTTATGAGAGAAGGGATGAGAATGGATATTTTACCAGGGTTGGTCTGGAAGGAGCTTTCAGTAATTATTTAAGGGGGACCGACGGTAGAAGACTTAAGCAAAAGATCGCCAAAGGACAGTGGAAACCTATTAGTGATAATAATGAAATGGAGCCTAAAGATGGGTATGACGTGGTGTCTACTATAGATGTGAATATTCAGGATATTGCTCATCACTCATTACTTCGTCAACTGGAATATTTTGAAGCAGAACATGGCACCGTAGTGGTTATGGAAACTGCTACCGGGGAAATCAAGGCTATGTCTAATTTGGGAAGAACCAAGGAAGGTACCTATTTTGAAAAGCGGAACTATGCTGTTTATGAAGCCCATGAGCCTGGCTCAACTTTCAAGTTAATGGCAATGGTTGCTGCACTTGAAGATAAGGTGATAGATACCAGTGAGGTCATTGATACTGAAAATGGAGTGGTGAGATTTTATGGAAGGCCAGTTAGAGATTCCCGTCATGGTGGTTACGGAGAAATTTCTGCTGCGAAAGCATTTGAAGTTTCATCAAATACAGCATTTACAAAAATGATCACGGAAGGTTATAAGAATAATCCTTCGAAATTTGTTGATCGACTTTATTCAATGGGACTTAACCAGAAAATTGGTCTTGAAATAAAAGGTGAGGGATCCCCCCGAATTCCTCACCCTCAAGACAAAAGCTGGAATGGTTTGAGCCTGCCCTGGATGGCATTTGGTTACGGTGTGTCTATCACGCCTCTGCAAACACTAACCTTTTATAATGCCATTGCCAACGATGGCGAGATGATCAAGCCAAGATTTATTAAAGAAGTAAAAGATCGTGATAAGCCAGTTATTACTATGGATAAGCAGGTAATGAATCCTGCTATTTGTTCTGTGGAAACAGCAAAGAAGGTACGGGCGATGATGAAGAAAACAGTGGAACGTGGTACAGCGGCGAATATCTATACAGAAAACTTTTCCATGGCTGGCAAAACCGGAACCTGTCAAACTGAATACTGGATAGAACCGGGAAGATACATCGCATCTTTTGCTGGATATTTCCCAGCTGAAAATCCCAAATACTCCTGCATTGTTGTAATTCATAAACCAAATAGGAGAAAAGGTTACTACGGGAATATTGTAGCAGCTCCTGTTTTTAAAGATATCGCACGAAAGATCTATACAGATACACCAGTGATGGATGAACTGGAGTCGCTGGAGGTAAACGATGACAAGGTAAAGACAGATTTTGAAAAATATTACGCGCAGATACAGGATGAAAAACTCTTGATGCCAGATGTTACCGGGATGCCCGCAATGGATGCGATCTCGATTCTGGAAAATCTTGGATTGGAAGTAAGATTTAATGGAAAGGGAGTGGTAAAACGGCAATCTGTATCTGCAGGTCAAAAACTAAAGAATAAACAAACTGTAAAACTGGAATTGAGTTAATGAGCGTTCTAAAAGATATACTCTATAAAGTGAATATGAAATCGGTTACCGGGGATACCGGTGTGACCATTAATAATATTCATTTTGATTCCAGGAAGGTGCAGCTGAATGATGTATTTATCGCTATTAGAGGTGCAGTCTCTGATGGTCATGATTTTATTAGAAATGCTGAAGATCAGGGAGCGCTTGCTATAGTATGTGAACAAATTCCTGAAGACATAATCAATGGGGTTACCTATATAGAGGTTGAAGATACAAAAAAGGCTCTGGCCTATATATCAGCTAATTTCTACGATAATCCGTCAGAAAAATTAAAACTGGTTGGCGTAACAGGTACCAATGGAAAAACTACCATTGCTACCTTGTTATATGATCTTTTTACCAAAGCAGGCTTTAAATGCGGATTGCTTTCTACAGTAAAGGTGATGGTTGGGAATGATGAACATTCGGCTATTAGAACTACACCTGATTCTATCACTATCAATGCATATTTAAAAGATATGAATGATGCAGGTGTGGAATTTTGCTTTATGGAAGTGAGTTCTCATGGTATAGATCAGCATAGAACCACAGCATTAAAATTTGAAGGCGGAATTTTCACCAATCTCTCCCATGATCATTTAGATTATCATAAAGATTTTGCAGAGTATCGCGATGTCAAAAAACGTTTTTTCGATGAGCTTTCCTCTTCTGCATTTGCATTGACCAATGCAGATGATAAGAACGGTGCAGTAATGCTTCAGAATACGAAAGCTAAAAAACATACCTATGCTTTAAAGTCTTATGCAGATTTTAAGGCCCAGATCCTGGAAAATAATTTCACTGGTTTACTGCTGAAAATTGATGATCAGGAATTATGGACAAAACTCATAGGGAATTTTAACGCTTATAATGTTCTGGCGATCTACGCTACGGCAGATCTTCTGGGATTAAAAACTTTAGAGATACTTAGAATTATAAGTGAGCTTAATGCTGTAAATGGCAGGTTTCAGTATGTTATTTCTAAAAAAGAAAAGATCACGGCTATAGTTGACTATGCTCATACTCCGGATGCTTTGAAAAATGTACTGGAAACGATCAATAGCATTAGAACCAGGAATGAAGAGCTTATTACTGTTGTTGGCTGTGGTGGAGATAGAGATAGCACTAAAAGACCAAAAATGGGCCATATCGCTTCAGCTTTAAGCACCAAGGTGATTTTTACCAGTGATAATCCAAGAACTGAAGATCCTGAAAAAATTATTACTGAAGTGGAGGCTGGAGTAGAACCTCAGAATTTTAAAAAAACAATAAGTGTTACCAATAGAAAGCAGGCGATTAAAACAGCTTGCCAGATGGCGGGAGCAAACGATATAATCTTAATTGCCGGGAAAGGCCATGAGACCTACCAGGAAGTTAACGGAGAGCGAATAGATTTTGACGACCTCAGGATCGTGAAAGAATTTTTAAAACAACTGGAGAAATAATGCTGTATTACTTATTTCAATTTCTAGAAGAACAGTATCAGTTGCCGGGAGCGCAGTTGTTTGAATTCCTGTCGTTCAGATCGGCGATGGCGATCATTTTATCGCTGGGAATCTCTACGATTTATGGTAAGAGAATTATTAATTACCTGAGAGCTAAACAAATTGGAGAAAGTGTACGGGATCTTGGATTAAAAGGTCAGACTGAGAAGGCCGGAACTCCAACGATGGGAGGTGTGATCATCATCATTTCAACATTAATTCCGGTGCTGCTTTTCGCGAAACTGGAAAATATATATGTTATTCTTTTAATTGTTACCACCCTTTGGATGGGAGCTATTGGATTTCTGGATGATTATATCAAAACTTTTAAAAAGGACAAGGAAGGCTTAAAAGGAATTTTTAAGGTGATCGGTCAGATTGGGTTAGGATTGATCGTAGGTTGTACCATGTATTTTCATCCGCAAATCACCACCAAAGAAGTGGTCACAGATACCAGTCCTACTGAAAATGTGATTGCCCGTGCTGAAGTGGTAGATATGGGGCCGGAAGTTAAGGATACTACGACTACTATTCCTTTCGTGAAAAACAACGAATTTGAATATTCAAGCCTGATAAGCTGGATTAATCCGTCACTGGTCAATTATGCCTGGCTGATTTTTATCCCCATAGTAATATTTATCGTAACCGCGGTTTCTAATGGAGCAAATCTTACCGATGGGATTGATGGACTTGCCGCAGGTTCTTCGGCCATAATAGTATTAACGCTGGGTCTTTTCGCCTGGGTTTCAGGTAACATTATTTTCTCTGATTACCTGAATATCATGTATATACCTCGTTCTGGCGAGATGACCATTTTTATCACCGCTTTTGCAGGTGCCTTAGTCGGGTTTTTATGGTACAACACATTTCCGGCGCAGGTTTTTATGGGAGATACCGGAAGTTTGACCATTGGTGGGATTATAGCAGTTCTGGCCATTGCAACAAGAAAAGAATTATTGATCCCGCTTTTATGCGGAATCTTTTTGATAGAAAACCTTTCGGTAGTGATGCAGGTAGGATGGTTCAAGTTCACTAAAAGAAAATATGGTGAAGGAAGAAGGATTTTCCTCATGTCCCCATTGCACCATCATTATCAGAAGAAAGGGAAACATGAGAGCAAGATTGTAGTAAGGTTCTGGATTGTTGGGATCTTCCTGGCAATTCTAACTATAGTAACGCTAAAAGTTCGCTAAGCTGATAACTGTGAGTAAGAAGATAGTCATACTAGGTGGTGGAGAAAGCGGAATTGGAACCGCGATCCTGGCGAAGAAAAATGGATATGATGTTTTTCTTTCTGATCAAGGAACGATCAAGGATAAATACAAAGAAGTTCTTAAACATATTGAGATCGAATGGGAAGATGAAAAGCATACGGAATCGAAGATTTTTGATGCAGATGTGGTAATGAAAAGTCCTGGGATTCCTGATACTGTGCCAATGATAAAACAGTTGAGGGAAAAAGGAATTTCTGTGATTTCTGAAATAGAATTCGCATCCAGGTTTTCTGAAGTCCCGGTAATTGGAATTACCGGTAGTAATGGAAAAACCACTGTGACTAATCTTGTGCAACACGTATTAAATGAAGCTAAAGTTGATTCGCTAATGGGTGGGAATATCGGGAATAGCTACGCCAAGATGGTAGCCGATGAAAAACCCGATTGGTTTGTGCTGGAACTAAGCAGTTTTCAGCTGGACGGAATTGAAAAATTCAGACCACATATCGCGATTTTAACCAATATCACTCCAGATCATCTGGACAGGTATGATTATAAACTGGAAAATTATATCGCCTCAAAATTTAGAATTGCTAAAAATCAGACGGAGGAAGATTTTTTCATCTATGATGCAGATGATCAAAATATTACTGAGTGGTTGAAAGAACATCCTGTAAAATCTCAAAAACTACCATTTTCAATAGAAAACAAGTTTGAAAATGGTGCTTATATAGAAAATGAAAATATTGTTGTAACAATTAATAACACCAAATTTACTATGCCAACATCAGAGCTTGCCCTTCAGGGCAAACATAATGCTAAAAATGCCATGGCCGCTTCCATGGTTTCTCAATTACTTCGTATTAGAAAACAGACCATACGTGAAAGTATGGCCAATTTTCAGGGTGTGGAACATCGTCTTGAAAAAGTGCTGAAGATAAATAATGTGCTTTATATCAACGATTCAAAAGCAACTAATATAAATGCGACTTTTTACGCACTGGAAAGCATGGAATCTGAGACTGTCTGGATTCTTGGGGGTGTAGACAAGGGAAATGTCTATGATGATTTACTTCCCCTGGTAAACGAAAAAGTAAAGGCCATTATTTGCCTTGGGGTTGATAATGCTAAGATTGTAAATGCTTTTGGAAATATCGTAGATACAATGGTAGAAACAACTTCAATGAACGAAGCTGTTCAAATGGCATACAGACTGGCTGATAAGGGTGACAATGTATTGCTTTCACCGGCATGTGCCAGCTTCGATTTATTCGAAAATTACGAAGACAGGGGAAGACAATTTAAAGAAGCAGTTAGGAACTTGTAATACGTCATCCTGAACTTGTTTCAGGATATTGTTTTGATAGAAGCTGTAACAAGTTCAGCTTAACGTTCAAAGAGAAAGAATTAAATGAGCAATCTTTTTGCAAATCTTAAAGGAGACAAAGTGATCTGGGCAGTAGCCGGACTGTTGGCAATATTTTCATTTTTGCCGGTTTACAGCGCCAGTAGTAACCTTGCTTATCTCCATGGCGATGGAAGTACTTCCGGGTATCTGGTGGTACACTTTTTCCATTTGCTTTTAGGATTTTGCGTATTGTTCGCAGTTCATAAAATACCCTATCATTATTTCCGCGGAATCTCCATTCTGCTATTACCAGTAGTGATATTGTTGCTTTTGTTTACAATCGCACAGGGAACCACTATAGATGGTGCTTATGCCAGTAGGTGGATTCAAATTCCGGTATTAAATGTATCATTTCAGTCGTCTACTTTAGCTGCTGTAGTGCTTATGGTCTATTTGGCCAGGTATTTATCGAAGATCACTGAAAAGACAGTGACTTTTAAAGAAACAATTCTTCCACTCTGGCTGCCTGTTTTCGTGGTATTAATATTAATTTTGCCGGCCAATTTCTCCACCACGGCGATCATTTTTTGTATGACGCTGGTGTTGATGTTCTTAGGAGGATATCCAATAAAATACTTAGGTGCAATTGTAGGTGTAGGGATCGTGATGCTTAGCATTTTCATTCTTACAGCTAAAGCATTTCCCGGACTTTTACCCAACAGGGTAGATACCTGGACCAGCAGGATTGAAACTTTTTTTGATGATGAAGAGGGAACAGAGCAATATCAGGTTGAAAAGGCCAAGATCGCAATCGCTCAGGGAGGAATCACAGGAACCGGAATTGGAAAAAGCGTTCAGAGAAATTTTTTACCACAGTCATCTTCAGATTTTATTTACGCCATCATCGTAGAAGAAATGGGATTGATAGGTGGTTTTGGAGTGATGCTTGCATACCTGTTATTACTGTTCAGGATCGTGATTGTGGCTACCAAGGCCAATACAGTCTTTGGGAAACTCGTTGTAATGGGAGTTGGTTTACCGGTGGTCTTTCAGGCATTAATTAATATGGGTGTCGCGGTAGAATTATTTCCGGTAACAGGACAAACGCTTCCGCTGGTTAGTAGCGGGGGAACATCGGTCTGGATGACTTGTATTGCACTTGGAATTATTTTGAGTGTAAGCGCAAAAAGAGAAGAATTAAAAGAATCTGAAAATTCAGAAATAGAAGGTGAAGGAGAAAATCCTCTGGACATCTTAAGCGAAGCGATATGAAAAAAGGTTTACGCGTCATATTATCTGGTGGTGGTACAGGAGGGCATATTTATCCTGCGATCGCTATTGCTGATGAGGTAAAAAGAAGATATCCCGATGCCGAGATCCTTTTTGTTGGTGCTCAGGACCGCATGGAGATGGAAAAAGTTCCACAGGCGGGTTATGAGATTGAAGGGCTTTGGATAAGTGGAATAGACAGGTCTTTCAGTCTTAAGAACTTTATTTTTCCTTTTAAATTAATGAGCAGTCTTTCTAAATCCAGAAAGATCATTAAAAGTTTTAAGCCAGATATCGTTATAGGAACCGGTGGCTTTGCCAGTGGTCCGCTTTTAAGAGTTGCGACTTCCAGGGGGATTCCAACCTTGATCCAGGAGCAGAATTCCTTACCAGGTGTTACCAATAGAATTCTATCAAAAAATGTAAGTATAATTTGTGCGGCTTACGAAAATGTGAAAAATGTTTTTCCTGCCGAAAAGACGATTATTACAGGGAACCCTGTGAGACAGGATCTTTTAGAAGTAAAGCAAATAAGAGATGAAGCTTTAAAGCATTTTAAGCTTTCCAGGGATAAGAAAACTGTTTTGGTGCTTGGAGGAAGCCTGGGTGCAAGAAGAATGAACAAACTCATCGAGAATCATCTAAAGAAATTTAAAGATGAAGATGTGCAACTCATCTGGCAGATCGGTAAACTTTATTTTGATGAGTATAAGAAATATGCTTCTGCAAGTGTTAGAGCTAAGGAATTCATAAATAGAATGGATTATGCCTATGCAGCTGCAGATGTGATCATATCAAGAGCTGGAGCGGGGAGCGTTTCTGAACTTTGTGTTGTGGGAAAACCGGTTTTATTTATACCGTCTCCAAATGTGGCTGAAAACCACCAGGCAAAAAATGCGATGGCGGTAACAGATCATGATGCGGCTTTGATGATCACGGAAGATGAATTGACTGAAAGATTTGAACTTTGTTTTTTTAGTCTGTTAAAAGACGAAAGAAGAATGAAGCGTTTTGGAACAAATATTAAAAAACTAGCGTTGCCAAATGCTACTTCAGATATTGTGGACGAAGTTGAGAAATTGATAAACAAGAAATCAAAATAATTGAAGGATCTTAACCACATAAAGCATTTTTATTTCATCGGGATCGGTGGAATTGGGATGAGCGCACTTGCCAGGTATTTTAAGGCAAAGGGCTCGTATGTGGCTGGTTATGATCGCACGTTAACAGAGTTAACTAAAATCCTGGAGCAAGAGGGGATCGAAGCTAATTATAAGGATGATGTGAGTTTAATTCCTGAAAACATTCTTAATAATCGGGAAAATACACTCATTGTTTATACTCCGGCAGTGCCAAGAGATCATCAGCAATTAGGAATGCTTAAAGAGCAAGGTTTTAATGTCATTAAAAGAGCGCAGTTGTTAGGTCTGGTAACAGATAAAAAGCAATGTCTTGCTGTTGCAGGAACTCACGGTAAAACCACAACTACAGCCATTCTAGGCCACTTATTAAAAGAAACCGGAGCTAAAGTAACTGCTTTCTTAGGCGGAATTAGTGAAGATATTCAGTCTAATTTGATCACGCAGGGAGATGATGTTATTGTGGTGGAAGCTGATGAATTTGATCGCTCATTTCTTAATCTGTCACCAAATATTGCGGCGATCACTTCTATGGATGCAGATCATCTTGATATCTATGGAGATAAATCTGAATTGGAAAAATCGTTTAAGGAGTTTGCAGCTAAAGTTCCGAAAGATGGAAAACTCTTTGTGAAAAGTGGATTAGTCATAAGTGGAAGTAGTATTGGAATAAATGATAACAGCGATTTTTCAGCTGAAAATGTTAGAATTGAAGACGGTTCTTATGTTTTTGATCTGAAAACTCCTTCAGAAACTATAAAGAATTTAAAATTTAATCTGCCCGGCAAACATAATTTGCTAAATGCTATAACAGCCCTGGCAATGGCGATCGAGTACGGAACCCCAACCCACGATCTCACCAGGGCTTTATATAGTTTTAAAGGTGTTAAACGCAGATTTAGTTATAAGATAAAAACGGAGAATCTGGTTTTAATTGATGATTATGCACATCACCCTACTGAAATTTCAGCAGTGCACCAGGCAGTTCGTGAGATGTACCCCAATAAAAAGGTTTTAGCGGTTTTTCAACCCCACTTGTTTAGCCGTACCCGTGACTTCGCTGAAGATTTTGCCTCAAGCCTTTCAGATTTTGATAAGGTATTCCTGTTGGATATATATCCCGCAAGGGAATTACCCATTGAAGGGATTTCTTCAGCATGGTTACTGGATAAAATAAAAAATTCTAAAAAAGCACTTGTACAAAAAAAAGACTTGCTTAAAATGATCAAAGCTGAAATGGCTGAAGTCGTTGTAATGATGGGAGCAGGAGATATTGGAGAAGAAGTTGAAAATGTAAAAAAAATGTTGTTACATGAAGCGTAGTTTAGGGTACATAAAGGCTTTCGTTCTAGTGGCAATTGTTGGTCTCCTGTATGGGTTTGCTGAAAAACGACATAAGTCGCGAAATATCAGCGAAGTAAAGGTGGAGTTTACTGATAGCGAAAATCTCTATGTGACTGAGGAAGTGGTTAATAAATTGTTAATACAAAATAAAGCGACTGTCTCGAGCATAGATAAAGAAACTTTAGATTTGAATAGGGTGGAATCTCTTTTAAATGAACACCAAATGATTGAAAATGCGGAAGTTTACCTCACACTCGATGGTAAGCTCGAAGCAAAAGTAAGTCAGAGAAAGCCGATAGGCAGAGTAGTTGGGAATTCATCGTTTTATTTGGATAAGAATGGGGAGATCATGCCGCTATCTCAGTTTTATTCGGCAAGAGTGCCTTTAATGTTCGGTTTTGATGGTTCTAATGTTTCAAAAGCATATAGCATCATAGATTATATAAAGAAAGATGCGTTCTTAAAAAGACATATTACCGGTATTAACCGGTTAAAAGGTGATAAATATACGCTTGATCTAAGAGAGCAGGATTTTGAACTGTATTTTGGGGATTCAGGCAACGTGGCTTTAAAATTCAACAATTTCAAGGCCTTTTATAAAAAAGCACAAAAAGAAGAAAAGTTAGATACCTACAAAAAAGTGAACCTACAATTTGGCGACCAGGTTGTATGCACGAAAAAATAGTTTATGGAACAAAACGATATTGCAGTAGGATTAGATATTGGAACAACAAAGATTGTGGCTATGATTGGCCGCAAGAATGAGTATGGCAAGGTAGAGATCATTGGGATTGGAAAATCTAAATCTCTTGGTGTACATCGAGGTGTAGTGAATAACATTACGCAAACCATCCAGTCTATCCAGCAGGCAATACAGGAAGCGGAAGCCGATAGCGGTTTAAAGATTAGTGAAGTAGTGGTTGGAATTGCGGGACAGCATATTAGAAGTCTTCAGCACAGTGACTATATAACCCGTCAGAGCCCTGATGAAGTGATAGATGCAGATGATATTCATACGCTTTGCAACCAGGTTCACAAATTGGTGATGTTGCCTGGAGAGGAGATCATTCATGTGCTTCCGCAGGAATTTAAAGTAGACGGTCAGGCTGAAATTAAAGAGCCTATCGGGATGTATGGTGGGCGGCTTGAAGCCAATTTTCACGTGGTCGTGGGCCAGGTCTCTTCTATTAGAAATATTGGAAGATGCGTAAAAAGTTCCGGACTTGAACTTTCAGCAGTAACCCTGGAGCCATTAGCATCAGCAAATGCGGTCTTAAGTCAGGAAGAAAAAGAAGCTGGAGTTGCGCTAATTGATATTGGCGGTGGTACTACCGATCTGGCCATTTTCAAAGACGGAATTATTCGCCATACAGCTGTGATCCCTTTCGGCGGAAATGTGATCACTGAAGATATTAAAGAAGGATGCTCGATCATTGAAAAGCAAGCTGAATTATTGAAGATTAAATTCGGTTCCGCATGGCCGGGTGAAAATAAGGATAATGAGATCGTTTCAATTCCAGGATTACGAGGAAGAGAACCTAAGGAAATTACCTTAAAAAATCTCTCAAAGATCATTCATGCTCGCGTAGTTGAAATTATTGAACAGGTATACCTGGAGATCAAGAATTACGGGCATGATGAACAAAAGAAGAAATTGATCGCTGGCCTTGTATTAACAGGTGGTGGTGCACAATTGAAGCACATCAAACAGCTGGCTGAATATATCACGGGAATGGATACCAGAATTGGTTATCCTAATGAGCATTTAGCCGGAACAACAGATTCAGAAACTACAAGTCCGGTTTATGCTACCGCCGTAGGATTAGTGATGAATAGCCTTGAAAAAGGAAATAGCAGATTTCAGGAAGAGGCCGTGCTGTCAGAAAAAAGCCCGGTAGAAGATTCCGGAGAAAATGAAGAAGGGGATCAGTTTTATGAAGAAGCTGATCTGGAGGAACAAACCTCGAAAAAAGTGGCCCGAAAAAGCATTTTTGATAAGTGGGCAGAGAAATTCAAAGATTTTTTAGATAACGCAGAGTAATAAAGATACAACCAGTAAAACAGAGTTTATGAGCAGTACAGAATTTGGAGACATCTCATTCGATTTACCTAAGAATCAATCGAACGTCATCAAAGTGATAGGAGTAGGCGGTGGAGGAAGCAATGCCATCAACCATATGTTCCAGTTGGGAATTAAAGGGGTTGATTTTGTTGTTTGTAATACCGATTCCCAGGCACTAGAGAACAGTTCGGTTCCAAACAAGATTCAATTAGGTGTGACCCTTACCGAAGGACTTGGAGCAGGAGCAAATCCCGAAATTGGGGAAAAAGCAGCAGTAGAAAGTTTTGAGGAAATCAAACAAATGCTGGATTCTAACACCAAGATGGTTTTTATAACTGCCGGAATGGGTGGTGGTACCGGAACCGGGGCTGCGCCAATCATTGCCAAGCAGGCCAAGGAACTGGATATCCTTACGGTTGGTATTGTAACGATTCCTTTTCAGTTTGAAGGGAAAAACAGAAATGAACAGGCACAATTAGGGGTTGAAAGACTACGCCAGAATGTTGATTCTCTAATTGTGATCAATAATAATAAGCTTCGTGAGGTTTATGGAAACCTTGGTTTTAAAGCCGGTTTTTCAAAAGCTGATGAGGTCCTTGCCACAGCTTCCAGAGGTATTGCAGAGGTAATTACGCATCATTACACGCAAAACATTGACTTGCGGGATGCGAAAACCGTGCTTAGTAAAAGCGGTACTGCAATTATGGGGTCTGCCCAGGCTTCAGGAGCCAGCAGGGCTACAGATGCTATTATGAAAGCTCTTGATTCTCCGTTATTAAACGATAATAAGATCACCGGTGCCAAAAATGTTTTACTGCTTATTGTATCTGGCAACGAAGAGATTACTATTGACGAAATTGGGGAAATTAACGATCATATTCAGGCGGAGGCTGGACATTCTGCTAACATTATTATGGGTGTTGGTGAAGATGAATCTTTAGAAGATGCGATTGCCGTAACTATTATTGCTACTGGTTTTGATGTAGAACAGCAAAACGAGATCACTAATACTGAAACTAAAAAGATCATCCATACACTGGAAGATGAGCAAAGGGCTGAGCAGGATTTAACTACTAAGAAATCTGCCCCTATTTCACAGGTGACCAATGCACCTGTAAATGATAATCCAAAGAATGAATTGCAATTTGACGAGCCTGCAAAGGATGAGAAAATAGTTCATAAGCTGGATGAGTCTGTGGAGGAAGTTGACGAAGTGGGCAATATTCATAAGAAAGTAGATGATGTTCTTAAAACGCCAGATTTCGCTCGTAAACTGGATGTGACTTATGAAGAAGTTGATCCTGAAGATTTCATTATTAACGATACAAATGAAGATGCTGGTTCAATGGAAGTAAATGAACCTGAAGAGACCAAATCTGAAAGTGAAGATCAATTCATGTTTACTTTTGATATGCCAATGAACAAGGAAGAAGAAAAGCCTGCTTCCACTGAAAAGTCTCAGGAAGTAACAAGGCATCATCTTGAAGAGGAGGAGATCAAAGAGGAAGCGAAGAATATTAAAGTCAACGAAGCGGTAGAGATCGTTCCGGTTACTGAAAGTTCTGCCCAGGGAATCAAAAGATATAGTCTTGACGATTATATGGAAATGGAGCAGAAGCTTGAAAATTCTAAGGCTCCTAAGAAAGAAGAAGTGAAAGATGAGACTATCGCTTTTGAAAAGAAAACCGTAGCTCCGGCTCCTGAAAAGGAAAATACGGGTGACGGCCATGATCCTTTCGATAATCCTATTTCTTCTGAAGTGGTAAGACAAAGAACCGCCGAGCGGAAGGCGAAAATGAAGGAATTCAATTATAAGTTTAGAACCGGAGGATCAGCTCAAATAGATGAGATCGAGAAACAACCTGCTTACAAGAGAGCAGGTATCGAACTTGATAATTCAAAACCTGGAGAAGGTAAATTATCCCGTACCAGTATAGATCAGGATGAAAATAATGATCTGCATTTTAGAAAGAACAACTCTTTTCTACACGATAATGTAGATTAATTTTAACCTAGCCACGAAAAAAGGCTGCCAATTGGCAGCCTTTTTTTATTAAGTAAAATTAAATACTATGAGTTCTGGCTCTTTGCCTGAACTTCATCGGTGTCTTTTCTGTATTTTAACATTGAAATTCCGGCAACAAAGAATACGAAGCCTAGGATAGTAAGCGCCCAGGGGCTGAGCATTAATGCTACACTGCCAAAAATTCCTAATACACCCATTACAAGTGCAATTGCACCTCCAAT
The DNA here is from genome assembly GCF_900105135.1 of Gramella sp. MAR_2010_147. Taxonomy (NCBI): domain Bacteria; kingdom Pseudomonadati; phylum Bacteroidota; class Flavobacteriia; order Flavobacteriales; family Flavobacteriaceae; genus Christiangramia; species Gramella sp. MAR_2010_147. The sequence continues at coordinate 2,858,712 of NZ_LT629741.1, forward strand.
AAGCATAATCATTGCTAAGATTTTAATCATATCTAGTATTATTGGTTATAAAATAAAAGTAATTAAAGAATTGAAAGTAACATGAATATTAACAAATTTTACAATTCTGCATGATTTCGTAATATCTTATTTTCAGTTTCCTTTTCGTCAGCCCAGCCCTGTATTTCAGTTTTATCTGCAGGATCGTAATTTGTAAACCAGCTTTCCAGAATATTCTTCACTGGTTCGTATTTTTTAACGAAATCTTTAAAAGTTTCAGCATCGATCGTTCTCAGTTTGGGGTCTGCAGGAATAGCAATTACTTTAAAATCCTCCTCATCTGCATCAATCAATTTAAGCATACCAATGGGAATTATTTCTATAATTTCGCCGGAAGGGATGGTAGAGCTAAGCACCATTACATCCAAGGCATCCCCGTCTCCTCCTTTTTTTGGATCTGAAAAGGTGGAAGGGATAAAACCATAATTGGCTGGATAGGCTAGAAAGTCAATTGTTCTTTCTTTCCCTTCTCTCAAAGATGGCTTAAAGACTTTAGAGATCTTATCATACTCGATTTTAGAATTGGTCCCAGCCGGGATCTCTATCACTGCCTGATAATACCCGTTTTTGGATTTAAGATCTGTGTTGAGATAATCTATTGACGATTTGCACCCGATAAATAAACATAGGCATTAAATTATCAAAAGATATCTCATGGTTAATTCCAGTAGATCATAAAGTATTTGATCTTGGCATCATCCGGTATCTGGGAAGCCATGATCTTACTATCGGTATCATACCTTAGGTTGGTAGGTAATTGATTTTTATCTATGGTAATGTATGCGTTTATTTCGTCCAGAAATACCACTGCAGAGTTTATGGTATTTTCAATTCTGGAGATAGTATAATTTTCTACAACCTCCTTAAAAGTACTTTTAATGTTTATTCCATGTTTAGTTTCATATCGTGGATCCAGAATCCTGATGTAGCCTATAGTACTCGTTGAGTCAAACTCCTGTAGAGGTTCCAGACTCATCAAAGCCTGCCCGTCTTCGCTAAAAATCTTGATCTCATCTGTTGAACGAAATTCCTGCGGACCGCTGGTTTGCCTTACTATACTGTCTCCCTGAAAAATTGAATCTAATTGATTTATCTTAATATCTTTTTTTAGGGGGCCAACCTGGGTAGGCGAAATAAGAAATGGATTTTCTTCATCACTGGTACAGGATAATACACTAATACATAAACCAATAATCAATAAAGCTCTTTTGTACATTTTAAATGGTAGAATTTTTTATTTTAAAAATTTGTTGAGTATCCCCATTACTCCTCTTATAAAGGTCGCGCTGGTCAATACTTTTATAATGGCTCCCTCGGTGCTTTTTGTTCGACGGCGGGAACTGGTTTTCGTTACTTCTTTTCTTTCTTTTTTAGCCTTTTCTTTTGCTTCCTCTTTTTCTGCAATTTCAATTTTCTTATTCAGAATTTCGTAAGCACTCTCTCTATCAATTTCCTGATTATATTTTGGAACAAGATCAGAGTTTTTGATTAGGTCCTTTAATTCCTTATCGGTAAGGATATCCATCCTGCTCATAGGTGCTCTAAGCATCGTCGCAACTAGCGGAGAAGGTCTTCCTTTTTCATCTAATGCAGAGACTAAAGCCTCGCCTATACCTAACGCAGTAAGCATGTTTTTGGTATCGTAAAATTCTGATTCCGGATAATTTTCCGCAGCTAGTTTTATCGCTTTCCTGTCTTTAGCGGTGAAAGCTCTTAAAGCGTGCTGAACTTTTAATCCTAGCTGTCCAAGTACTTCTTCAGGAACATCAGCAGGATTTTGAGTCACAAAATAAATTCCAACTCCCTTAGATCTTATCAATTTTACGATGCTTTCAATTTGATCTAATAATGCATCTGAGGCCTCGTCAAAAATAAGATGAGCCTCATCTATAAATAATACCAGTTCCGGTTTATCCATATCTCCTTTTTCCGGAAATGTGGAATAGATTTCAGCAAGCAGGCTTAACATAAAAGTTGAAAATAGTTTGGGCCTGTCCTGGATATCTGTAAGTCTTAGGATATTTACGAAACCTTTACCCTCTCTTGTCTTTCTAAGAAGATCGTTTACTTCAAAACTTCGCTCTCCAAAAAAAAGATCGGCGCCTTGTTGCTCCAGAGCTACAATTTTGCGCAGAATAGCTCCTGTGGATGCTGAAGAAATCCTACCGTAATCTTTTTCAAACTCCTTTTTCCCGTCTTCAGTTGAATATTGAATGATCTTCTTGAGATCTTTAAGGTCTAATAAGGGCAGCTGATTGTCATCACAATATTTAAAGATAATAGCTAAAATTCCAGATTGTGTTGCATTTAAATCTAATATTCTGGATAATAAAACAGGGCCAAATTCACTCACAGTTGCTCTTAGCCTTATTCCATCCTGGTCTGAGAGGCTTAAGATCTCAACGGGAGATTGCCGAGAGGTAAATGGGAAGTCGAGTTTATTGTGTCTTTCTGTAATAAAATCTTTTTCCTCCGCAGGTTGTGCGATGCCACTTAAGTCTCCTTTTACATCCATCAATAATACAGGAACCCCTTTTTCTGAAAGATTTTCAGAAATGATCTGTAGTGTTTTTGATTTTCCTGTACCGGTAGCCCCCGCGATCAAACCATGACGGTTCATGGTTTTTAGTGGGATTTTTACTGCTGCTTCAGAATGTACATTTCCATTCAACATCCCGGCACCTAAATAAAGATAATCGCCTTTTGTGGTATAGCCTTTTTTAATTTTTTCAATGAATTGTGCCGCTTTGTCCATTAATGCTAAGTTATTATAAAAATGATAATTCAAAAGAATAAAACAATCCACTTCTGTAAAGAGAAGAAAATTGTTTTAATTTAAATATAGGCTTACTTTTATAAATATCAGAATATGATCTAAAAGACTATTTTTATAAGAATGAGAAAATATCTACTTCTTCCTTTACTAATAGTGCTTATTGGTGGCTGCGGTTTAAGGAGGAACCTACTGAAACAAATTTCGGTTTCTGAAGACACAAAGCTTGCGCCAGTATTTCAAAATGCCGAAAAGTATGAACTTCAGATCATGTATTCCAGGATCATCAAAAAAAATGGGGGAGTTGAATTCCATGATTATAAATACCGGGTAGATTCTGAAGCTTATTTTTATCCCGCCAGCACCGTTAAATTACCTATTGCAGTTCTAAGTCTTGAGAAACTTAATGAATTAAATACGGAAGGAGTGAAAATTGACAAAAATACAAGCTATTATTTGGAGAGTGATTCGGTAGAAAACAGGATCGAGGATGATATAAAAGCCATTTTCGCAGTAAGTGATAATGAGGCTTACAATCGTTTATTCGAGTTTTTGGGACAGGATTATATTAATTCCAGAATGAAAGCAAAAGGCCTGGCGTCAATTCGTATCTCTCACAGATTTTCTGGTGAAGGTTCTGGTGACACCCTTACCCGTCAAATGATTTTTAAAACTGAAGATGGAGATTTTGAATTACCCGTCACGAATAATGCAAAGGCTGATTCACTGGAAATATATGATGTAATTAAAGGAAAGGCCTATATGAAAGAAGGGGAAAAAGTAGATGAACCTTTTAGTTTTGCCCTGAAGAATTATTTTCCGGTCGAAACTCAACATAATCTGATGAAGAGACTTTTCTTTCCGGAAGTCTTTGAGAAATGCCAAATCTTTGATCTTACAAAGGAAGATAAGATGTTCCTTAAAGAAGCAATGTCAAATTTACCAAGAGAACTTGATTATGATGAAACCAAATTTTATGATAGCTACGGAAAGTTCTTTATCTACGGTGATTCAAAGGAAAGGATTCCTGCACATGTAAAAATTTATAACAAAGTGGGCTATGCCTACGGCACGCTAACCGAGACTGCTTATATTGAAGATGAGAAAAACGATATTCAATTTTTACTTACAGCGACTTTACTCGTAAATAAAAATGAGATTTTTAATGATAATATTTACGAATACGATAACATAGGAATCCCTTTTCTGGCTGAACTGGGCAGGCAGCTCTACCAAAAAGAATTGCTTCGGCGTAAAAATTAGACATTTACTTCACCGCTGGAGACAACATTGTGATAGTGCCTTTAGAAGCATTGAGCTGAATCTCCAAACCATTCGGGATGGTGGCATTGTCATTAATATGCCCGATCATTGCTCCAGAATAAGCCGGGATATTCAATGGTTTAATATAATGATCTATAACTTCTTCAAGAGTTAACGAGCCATAACCGCTTCCGCCGGGATCGCAATCGGTACATTTTCCAAAAACAAAACCACTGATCTGTTCAAATACACCACCTAAATATAACTGGGACATCATTCTGTCAACGGCATAGATCTTTTCACCTACATCTTCCAGGTACAGGATTTTTCCTTTCCAGTCTTGTGGGAAATATTCAGAACCCATAATTCCGGTAAGTACAGAAAGATTTCCACCAAGAAGCTGACCCGTTACCGTTCCTTCATTTATCACTCTGATTCGATTTTTGGTTTGAACAAGCTCATCCCCTTTATTTTTTGGGTTTTCGTAGGTGATCGCTTCCTTTTGAAAAAGAAGACGCTTTAAATAGTCATAGCTAAAGGAATTCCAGCTGGATACTGCCACCGGCCCATGGAAAGTTATAAGTCCCGTTTTTTCGAAAATGGCCATGTGTAATGCTGTAATATCGCTATATCCAAGAAAGATCTTGGGATTGTTCTTTATTGCTTCATAGTCTAATTTATCCAGAATTCTTGCAGCTCCTGAACCTCCTCGCAAAGCGATTACCGCTTTGATAGAATCATCTCTGAACATTTCGTTGAATTCTTCAGCTCTTTCTTCATCGGTACCAGCCAGGTGGCCATAACGGTTCCTGGTGTTTTTCCCGAATTTTACCTTCAAGCCCATGGCTTCAAAAGATTCCTTTGCAATTTCATAGGGTTCCGACTCGAAAATAGCACTGGCGGGGCTTACAATCCCAATAGTATCCCCTTCTATTAAAGCTTCCGGAAGTAAGGTGTCACTACTTAACCTGAACTCCTTAAGACTATTGAATGAGTGTGTATTTAGCGGTAGTAAAAGTCCGCCAATCCCTATATTCTGAATAAATTTTCTTCTTTGCATTTGAGTAGGTTCTGTTTTAATAGTAGTCTCTTACCTGTTCCAGTATTTTGGTCATTCCTTCTTTTAATTCTGAAGTTGAAACCGTATAATTACTATTCATAAAGCTAAAAATAAGAATTCTTCCCTTTTTAGTGATAAGGAAACCACTTAGACTATGATTGTTTCTTAAAGTTCCTGTTTTGGCATAAATGTATGGTGTTTCAGCTTTATAGTAATTTTTTAAAGTTCCAGATTCGCCTCCCACGGCCAGTATTTTAAAAAGTTTTTCTGTAGGTATTTCTTCTTCTATTTTCTCGATCAGCCTTACCATCGATCTTGGAGTGAATAAATTATATCTGGAAAGACCTGACCCATCATACCACATTGGCTCATCTGGCAGATCCTGAAGATAATTCTCTTTCATGTAATCTATAGCGATACTTGTTTTTAAAGTATCAGATACTTTATCTGCAGCCATCAACAGGATTTGTTCGGCAATAAAATTATCACTTGCCTGCATCATTCTTTTGTAAATACTATCAGCAGAGACACTGTAAACTGTATTTTCCAAATCACTGCTTTTTAATTTGCCATGATAAACTTCTACGGGTTTATTAATTGTATCCGAAATGATTTCTGTTATAAGCTTGTGAGAGAAATTAAAAGGAATGTATTGAGTGAAATTTTCTTCTCTCTTAAAATCCTGGAATTCCATACTATTTGACGCAATATTTCTTTGGGTGTATTTATTTGTGGGATCTGTTGGATTTACCGATGCGATAGAATCCTGAAATAATTTAGGGTAAACCGTAGGAGTATTTGAACCTTTATTAAATTTAATTTCCAACAGGTTGCCATAAACGGGCAGGTCAATCTTTTCTGCAGAATAGTAAGAGTCGTAATCATCCCAGGCCCATCCAGAACCAAGTCGCTTTTCTTTATAAACGGGAGGAGCATAGAATAATTTGTATGCATTGTGTTTTAAAAAACCATGTACTTTTGATTCTGGCAGATGAGGATTAAGAAAAGAAGGGTCTCCTGTGCCTCTAAAAATTAAGCTGTCACCTTTAATGGTGTACTTCAGGGCCGGGATTGAGTCTCCTATGATTTTCAAACCTGTATAAAGTGTAAATAATTTAGTGTTCGAAGCCGGTGTAAAATATTTGTCCGCATCATGGGTATAGAGCATGCTATTCTCTGCGGGATCGTAAATAGCTAATCCAGTAAAACCTTGATTAAATACTCTTGATTCACGAAAATCTGCTTCTATTTTTTTGTTCGTTTTCTTTATTGCGGAACAGGAAGCGAGTATAAAGGAAATAAAAATAATTAAGGATAGTCTCTTAACAATTGTTGAGGTATATACGCTTGTTTTTAGGTTTTTAATCTGTAGTGATACCATGGTGTTAAGGCAGGTTTAGGGTATTGAATGTTGAAATATGGTTAATAATAATGAAATATTTTAATAAGGTAGTGAACTTTTGTAAAATAATATATGTTATATTTAAACTTCATTCACAATTACTTAACAAATTAAGGTATGAAATTAAAAACTTTAATGATGGCCTTTTTGGCTGTTTTTCAATTTGCAACCTTGTCAGCACAAGAAAACTCTGTTAACGGTCTGGTAACCGGATCTGAGAACGGAGAACCTCTTATGGGGGTGAATGTTGTGATCAAGGACACAAATCGGGGAACCGTAACCGATTTTGAAGGAAATTATCAAATTAATGTTCAATCTGGAGAAACCATTGTATTCTCATCACTTGGGTTTGAGACACAGGAAATTCCATACTCAGGTCAATCTACTCTGGATGTCACTTTGGTGGCAGACCTGGAGAGTCTCGATGAGGTAGTTGTGACTTCCTTTGGGATTGAACAGGAGAAAAAATCACTTGGTTATGCTGTACAGGAAATAGATTCAGAAGAAATCGCAAAAACCAAGCAGCAAAACCTTGTAAGTGCTTTGCAGGGTCAGGCAGCCGGTGTTCAGGTGACGAACTCCGGAGGTGCTCCGGGCATGAGTGCTCGAATTATTATCAGGGGTGTTAATTCTCTTGACCCTAATGCAGACAATCAGCCACTATTCGTAATCGATGGGGTTCCGATAGACAATTCAACTATAGAATCGAATGGTACGCCTCGTGGACTTTCTAATCGTGCCGCTGATATTAATCCGAATGATATTGAATCCCTTAACATTCTGAAAGGCGCTGCCGCAACTGCTCTTTACGGAGTAAGAGCCGCCAATGGAGCTGTTATTATTACAACCAAAAAAGGGAAGGCTGGTAGAGTGAGAATTAATTTGAATAGTTCTGTGGGATTTGATGAGATTAATCAGTATCCGGAATTTCAGGAAACATATGGTCAGGGATTCTCGGGAGTATATGATCCAACTTCTTTTTGGCCTAACTGGGGTCCTTCAATGGAAGAAATCAATCAAATAGATCCTGATGTTAGGTTTCATGATATATGGTCTGATGCTATGAGAACCGGTGTGCAAATAGATAACAATATTAGTATATCTGGAGGTGGTGAAAATGCTACGTTTTACGGTTCAATAGGGAAGCTGGATCAGGAAGGAATTATTCCATTCAGTGACTGGGCAAGAACTTCGGCGAAATTAAGTGGAGAGGTTAAGTTTAGTGAGAAGTTTAAATTCTCAGGAAATATAAATTATACTGTTTCAGGAGGTAACCGTGTGCCACATGATCGATTTATGGAACGTTTAGTTTATTGGACTCCCAATCACGATGTGGAAGATTATATTAATCCAGACGGTACCATGAATACTTATCAAAATACGAATCCAATCTACGATGCTCGTTTTAGTACTTTTGAGGATGAGGTAAATAGAACCGTAGGTAATTTGAGATTTACGTACAGTCCGTTAGAATGGTTAGACCTTAATTATTTAATTGGAACAGATTATTATAGTGATAGAAGAACAGAGATTACACCTGGACCTCTGGGAATTGATGGAGAAGTTCCACTGAGTAGCACTGGATTCATAACAGAAACCAGGATTAACAGTAGAGATATTAACTCTAACTTTTATATAACTCTTAAAAAGGACTGGAACGAAAAATTGAATACAACCTTGCGTTTAGGTAATGATATTTTTGAAAGAGATTATGAAAGAGTAGATGCGACCGGTGAAAATTTTGTGATCCCAAGATTTTATGATTTAAGTTATGCGAGCCAGATTTCAAATTCCCAGGATAAAAGAAAAAGAAGACTGGTGGGAGTTTACGGGGACCTCATGCTCAATTACGCTGAAACCATTTTCTTAAATGTTACTGCAAGAAATGACTGGACTTCTACATTGCCTATTGGTAATAATTCATTTTTCTACCCTTCGGTTAATTTAGGATATGTATTTACTGAAAGCTTTGAACAGCCAGATTGGTTTACCTTTGGTAAAGTAAGAGGTTCCTGGGCACAGGTTGGTAAGGATACCGATCCATACCTGATTGGGCAAACTTATGCTTCACCTTCTATTTATCCTTTAGGCGGTCAGGTTGGATTTACCAGATTTAGCCAGTTTGGTGATCTTGAATTAAAACCTGAAAAAACTACGGCCATAGAATTTGGAACCGACCTTCGATTCTTCGAAAACAGGTTAGGAGTAGATGTTACCTGGTATAAATCTAATAGTAAAGATCAAATCATACCGGTGCCTGTTAGTGAAACAGCAGGTTTTTCAACTTTTGTGACCAATGCCGGAGAAATTGAAAACAGGGGATGGGAATTTATCTTAAGAGGAACCCCGATTAAACAGGAAGACTTTAGGTGGGATGTTTCTTTTAATGCGTCATATAATAAAAATGAAGTTAAAAGTATTAGGGAAGGTATAGAAGAAATTGTGGTTGGTGGCCAGTTTGGATACGGAGGGTCTTCCGTTACTATAAAGCTTCTGGAAGGTGAGCCATACGGTAATATTTTTGGAACCAGCTATTCCAGATTAGGAGCAGACCCTAATAGTATTTATCTGAAGGAAGGACTTCCAATCATTATTGGAGAGAATGGCTTTCCAGATAGAAATAGCAGTCAGCTTGTTTTGGGTAACACAACTCCAAAATGGATTGGTGGTTTAAAGAATGATTTTACTTATAAAGGTTTTGACTTTTCTTTTCTGGTAGACTTCCGGGCGGGAGTTGATCAATACAATCAATATGATAACTTCTTTTCTGCATTTGGTATAGCAGAATATACTTTAAATCGAAATGAAACCATTGTTTTTGATGGGGTGCTCGCCGATGGATCTCCAAATACACAGCAAGTTTGGCTTGGGCAGGGAGAAGGTCCTGATGGAAGAAATTACGGTGCCGGATTTTATAGGAATACCTATCGTACGGTAAGTGAAAACTTTGTTCAGGATGCTGCATTCATAAAATTGAGAAATGTAACCCTGGCATATAATTTTCAGGAGAATGTGCTCAATGCGTTGCCATTTGAATCGGCAAGGTTGTCTGTAGCTGCGAATAATATTATCTTATATACTCCGTGGGACGGGTTCGATCCTGAGTCATTTAGCTCAGGAGCCGGAGGAAATGCTACTGGTTTGACAGGATTGGGTTATCCGGGTGTTCGAAGCTTATTTTTCACGCTAAACCTTGGACTTTAAAATTTAAAAATTTTCGATATGAAATTTAAAATAAATAAATACAAATATGTAATCCTTGCGTTTGCGTTTTTGCTTGTCTCATGCGATGATTACCTGGATATTAATGAGAATCCTAACAATCCAACCGAAGCACCTTTGGCGGGATTGATGGTGAATTCAACATTTGAAACTGCGCAGAATACTTTCAGAATGGGTGATATAGCGACAAATTATGTGCAGTATCTGGCGTCTCCCAATGAAGCAAGTTCTTCAGATATTATGGAGCCGGTGAGTTATAGCGGTACCTGGAGAGCTCTTTATAACGTTATGACCGATATTAACGATATGATTCTGAAAGCACAGAATGAAGAAGCGAATCATTATGAGGGGATAGGACAAATTCTTATGGCTTATAATTTAGCTTTAACAGTTGATGCCTGGGGAGATGTTCCGTATAGTGAAGGTTTTAATTTTGTTACTGTAACCCCATCTTTTGATGACGATGCGCAATTGTACACAGAAATTTTAGGACTTCTTGATCTAGGAATAGCGAATCTTTCTATGGAAACCAGTACCTCTGTAGGTAACGATGATTTTATTTATAACGGTGACGCAGAGAACTGGATCAAATTTGCATACATGCTAAAAGCTCGATATCTCAACCATTATAGTGAAACGGGTAGTTATGATCCCAATGCTGTTCTTTCTGCTCTGGAAAATGGATTCGAAAGCAATGCTGATGATGCTCAAATGGAATATTTTGAAGAAGAATTTAATCCCTGGGCAGATGTAGCTATAGATAATGCGAATCTGTTTCTTGGAGGATGGATTTCAGAACAGTTTATTGAAGCTCTGGACGGAACCACTTTTGGAGTTGAAGATCCGCGATTGCCATTGATGGTCGGAGCTACCGATGATGGGGAATACATAGGTACTGAGAATGGAGCAGGTAGAGGAAATGCCCCGGAACAGGGAGCAAGATCTGTTCTGGAAGAAGGTGATTTCTACACTACCAGGCAGGGGCCGGTTTTAATAGCAACTTATGCCGAACAGAAATTTATAGAAGCTGAAGCTGCTTTCGGAATTGATAAAGCCAGATCCTATCAGGCATATCTTGATGGCATAAGAGCTCATATGGAAAAAGTAGGAGTAGAAGCATCTGAAATCGATGCTTATATAAACTCTGATGAGGTAAGCATGGGTGTAGATGCCTTCACAATGCAAGATATTTTCAAGGAAAAGTGGGTGTCTTTGTTTCTTAATCCGGAAGCATGGGTGGATGCACGACGTTTTGACTATGGCTACGAGAATTTTGATCTACCAGAAAATATTAATCCAGATTTAAATGGAATGTTTATTAGAAGACTGGCCTATCCAGATTCAGAAGTAAGCAGAAATGGTAATAACGTGCCAGATGTGACCTTACTGGATCCTGTCTTCTGGGATGAATAAAAATTAATTAATTTAAAGCCCTGTCTTTGGCAGGGCTTTTTTTATATAAAATAATTTAAATGAAGACTTGAAAGATATACGTCATAATCGGGATGCTCTTTATATTTCTGGGTTCATGTAAATCTCCAGGAATCATAGATAAACCTATAAACTTTGAAGAGGATCGCATAGATCTAACTTTGGAATATATGCAGGATCGTTATGGGCTGGACAGAAAATCACCTGAAATAGATCCAAAGATGATCGTTTTGTATTGGACGGCAATTCCAACACTTGAAGATTCATTTCAGGCATTCAAAAGTTCAAAATTGCCTCAATCCAGGGAAGCGATTTCAGGAGCGAGTCAGTTAAATGTATCTGCACATTTCCTGGTAGCTAGAGATGGTACTATTTATAGGTTAATGCCTGAAACCATGATGGCCCGGCATGTCATTGGATTGAATCATACCGCCATTGGGGTTGAAAACGTGGGAGGAACTAAAGATACTCCGCTTACAAATGCCCAATTAAAATCCAATATCTGGCTGGTTAATTATTTAAGTGGTAAATATGACATTCAATATGTAATTGGTCATTATGAATATACCAACTTTGAAGATCATGAATTATGGTTGGAGAAAGATTCAGGCTATAGAACAGAAAAGGTTGACCCTGGCGAAGATTTTATGAAAGCAGTTAGAGATGCAACACAAAACAGGAATTTCAGGAAAGTTCCTTCAAAATAATAAATATGAAAAGAATTTTTATACAGGTTTTAGCGGTATTGGTGATTTCTAATATTTCAATAGCTCAAAATGATGAATTTTCAGAGGAACTATTTGAAGGATATTCAGAATTTAAAGAAAAAGAGATCACGAAAAGAAGAATTAAACATAAAGATGTTATTTCTCTTTTGGAAAAACTGATGTCTGACGAAGATATTAAATTTCAAAAAGTAGGAGAATCCATTAAAGGCCGAAGTCTTAATCTAATAAGTTTAGGTACTGGTAAAACTGATGTTTTTCTCTGGTCACAGATGCATGGAGACGAATCTACTGCGACCATGGCTATTTTTGATATTCTCAATTTTTTTAAATCAGATGAATTTGAAGATGAAAAAAGAATAATGCTGAAGGAATTAAAAATTCACTTTCTGCCCATGCTTAATCCTGATGGAGCTGAAAAGTTTACCCGGCGTAATGCTCTGGGGATAGATGTAAATCGTGATGCGCTGCGACTTCAGTCTCCAGAGGCGAAAACATTAAAAAGAATAAGAGATAGTCTTGATGCTGATTTTGGTTTTAATCTTCACGATCAAAGTAAATATTACAATGCCGAAAGGACTGAAAAGCCGGCTACGATCTCTTTCCTGGCTCCGGCTTATAATTATGAAAAAGAGATAAACGAAGTTCGGGGAAATGCGATGAAAATTATTGTGGGGATGAATAAAGTGCTTCAAAAGTATGCTCCGGGACAGGTGGGTAGATATAATGATGATTTTGAACCAAGAGCTTTTGGAGATAATATTCAGAAATGGGGTACAAGTACAATTTTAATAGAGTCTGGAGGCTATCCAAATGATCCTGAAAAACAGGAGATCCGAAAATTAAATTTCGTGAGTATTCTTGCAGCCCTTAATGCTATTGCTACTGAAAGTTATAAGAATGAAGAAATTTCAGAATACGAAAACATTCCAAATAACGACAGAATGTTATTTGATCTTAAATTAACCGGGTTACATTATGAGATGGATGGAGAGGATTTTGTGCTGGATATTGGTATAAACAGATCTGAAACCGATCTGGAAGGAAATTCAGATTTTTACTATTCAGGAAGAATAGCAGATCAGGGAGACCTTTCTACAAGTTATGGTTATGAGGAGGTTGATGCTAGTGGTTTAAAATTGGAAATGGGTGAAATTTATCCTGAGACAATAAACTCTAAACGCGAATTAGATGATCTTGATCCCGTCAATTTACTAAAAGAGGGATATGCATATTTACATGTTAGCTCTGAAATGATGGATAAAAAACACTCCAATTATCCCTTGAATATGGTTTCAGAGGATTTTACCCTGGAAAAAGATTTACAACCAGGAACGGGAGCAAATTTTTTCCTTTATAAAGATGGGGAAGTGAAGTATGCTATTATTAATGGATTTTTGAGTAATCTGGAAGAGCCTCACGAGGATATAAAAAACACTATAATTTATAATTAGTGCGATTGGTTTATTCAGTCCTTCTTAAGTAATTTAGAAGTTATAGTTTCCTTATCTTTGCAGGCTATGATTTCAGAAGAGACAAGAGAGCTGGTAGACAGAGGAGTGATGCTTCCTTTAATGGAAGAATTCTATACGATACAGGGAGAAGGTTTTCATAAGGGGACCGCGGCTTATTTTATTAGAATAGGCGGTTGCGATGTAGGTTGTCACTGGTGCGATGTGAAAGAAAGCTGGGATGCAGAAGTTCATCCGCCAACACATGTTGGACAAATAGTTGAAAATGCCATTAAGTATAGTAAAACGATTGTGATTACCGGAGGGGAGCCACTTACCTGGGACATGACAACATTAACCACTAATCTTAAGAATCAGGGCTGTGATATCCATATTGAAACTTCCGGAGCTTATGACCTCTCAGGGACCTGGGATTGGATATGTCTTTCGCCTAAGAAAATAAAACTCCCGAAGAATGAAATTTATCCCGTTGCAAACGAACTGAAAGTGATTGTCTTTAATAAACATGATCTTAAATTTGCAGAGGAGCAGGCAGCAAAGGTAAATAAGGATTGTATTCTTTATCTGCAGCCGGAATGGAGCAAAAGAGAGGAGATAATTCCATTAATAGTAGATTATGTAATGGCTAATCCTAAATGGAAGGTGTCTTTGCAAACACATAAATACCTGAATATTCCATAAAAAAAACGCCCTTCATGGGCGTTTTTAGATTACTTTATTTTGTATAAGGTTATTTAACAGATTCAAAAGGAACTTTCACATAACTGTCATCCCATCCAATTAAAAGATCTGCGCCTTTATTAGACTCCTGGAATGCCATTGAAAGAGACTCAATAGTATTTGGAGCCTGTCTTACAGGAACGTTAATCCTGACTTTGTCCTCCTTATCGGTATATTCATAAGAACCCCATGTATTGGTTTTGTTATTTAGAATAACCGTCCATTCTTTTTCACCTGGAATAGAGTATAGCGTGTAAGTTCCCGCCTTTACTACAGCATTTGCTACTTTCATATCCTGGTATAATGTAAGTTCGGTAGCTTCATTCGCTCCCGTTCTCCATACCTCACCATAAGGTATAAGTTTTCCGAAGATCTCTCTATCCCTTTTTTGTGGTCGGCTATAGATCACTCGGGCAACGGCCACATCATTCTTGTCTCTATACAAAGCAAGATCCATAGGGCTTGCATCCATTTTGGAGAATTTCAGCTCTTCTTTAGAAAAATTCACCTTGTCCTCTTCCTGTGCATTTACAGGATTCGCGATCAATAAACAAATAAGGCTTATTCCGCCTAGTATTAGATTTTTCATGTCTTTTTAGTTTAAATATTCAATAAAGATAATTGAAGCATGCTGTTAGCATTGTTAAAAAAGAACAAAGTTGCTGTTAAAATTTTAAAGCTTTACAGATGAAAGAAATAAACCTAATATTTAAAAATAAACTTTAAAATTATATCAAAAACTTTAATTATTGTTTTTAATTATTACTTAAATAGCGTCTAGTGTTTTATGAAAGTAAGTTTAAACTCATATTTGTATTATAATTATAAATAATATTAGTCATGTGTGGAATTTTAGCAGTTATCGGAAAAGACATTGAAGCGGCAAAAATTAGTGGCCTTTCAAAAAGAATGTCCCATAGAGGACCCGATGAAAGCGGATTAAAAATTACAGAGAAAGGTTATGTGTTGTCGCATGAACGTCTTTCTATTGTAGATCTAACAACAGGTATTCAGCCAATTCAAGGATCCAGTTCAGCCTGGATGGTTCATAATGGTGAGATCTATAACCACGTGGCATTAAGAAATAACGAACTAAAAGATCATACTTTTAGAACTACCGGAGATTCTGAAGTGATCGTACATATGTATGAAAAGTATGGGTACGATTTTGTAGATAAATTAGATGGGGTCTTTTCATTTGTAATTATTGATGGTGACGATTTTATTGTCGGGAGAGATCCAATTGGAGTTAAACCGTTGTATTACGGAACAGATGAAAAGGGTGCTTTGTGGTTTGCAAGTGAAATGAAAGCTCTGACCGATCATTGTCTGGAATTTTCAGCATTCCCTCCTGGTCATTATTATACGCCTGAAACCGGTTTTGTAAGATATTATACTCCAGAATGGTTTGATGCTGAAAAGGCGGTACAGCCAGCAGATCTGGCTAAACTGAGAGAGAGTCTTATAGAAGCGACCAGGAAAAGATTAATGGCAGATGTGCCATTAGGCGTATTACTGAGTGGTGGTCTCGATTCTTCCCTTACATCGTCTATTGCAGCAAGATTAATGGAGGATTCCGGTCAAAAACTGCATTCTTTTTCTATAGGGTTGGATGCTGAAGCGCCAGATTTGATCGCAGCTAGAAAAGTGGCTGAATTTTTAGGAACCGAGCATCATGAAATTCACTTCACTGTGGAAGAAGGTATACAAATCCTTGAGAAACTGGTGTGGCATTTAGAAACCTATGATGTGACTTCAATTAGAGCAAGCACACCTATGTATTTCCTTTCGAAAGCAATTGCGGAAAAAGGTATTAAAGTAGTGCTTTCCGGAGAAGGTTCAGATGAGATTTTTGGAGGTTATCTGTATTTTAAAAATGCTCCTTCAGCTAAAGAATTTCAAAAAGAAACTATTAGGAGAGTGCAAAGGCTAGCTACAGCCGATTGTTTAAGGGCTGATAAGTCAACAATGGCCCATGGTCTGGAAGCGAGAGTTCCTTTCTTAGATAAAGCTTTTCTGAAAACTGCAATAGAAATGGTACCAGAAGAAAAAATGCCATCTACTTATGATGGAGCTGAAAAATATATTCTTAGAAAGGCATTTGACACGCCAGAAAGGCCATTTTTGCCAGATGAGGTTCTATGGAGACAAAAAGAGCAGTTTAGCGATGGAGTTGGTTACAACTGGATTGATGAGCTTATTGATTATGCTTCAAAGCAGGTAAGCGATGAGCAAATGGAAGCAGCTGCAGAGAAATATCCTGTAAACACACCTGCCACAAAAGAAGCTTATTTCTATAGAACATTGTTCTCTAAACATTTTCCTCAGGATTCTGCTGCGAAAACGGTAAAAAGATGGGTTCCGAAATGGCAAAAAGATTTGGATCCAAGCGGAAGAGCAAACGAAACTCATGTAGCTCCGGGAATGAAAAAGGAGATGGCAAAAGTTTAGTATTTATCACTATTTATTCATAATACCCGAAACCTTAAAGAATTCTTTAGGGCTTCGGGTTTTTCCACATAATATGTTGATAACTTAAGGGCTTATAAGCTTGCTTCGACCTGTTAAAAATATGCGAATTGTTATATTTGTTCGTTGTCCAAAATTGACGAAATTAATTAGCATATTATATGAGCGAAGAAGCTAAGAAACATAATTATTCCGCCGACAGTATCCAGGCGTTGGAAGGAATGGAGCATGTTCGTATGCGCCCTTCAATGTACATTGGAGATACCGGCGTTAGAGGTTTGCACCATTTGGTATATGAAGTTGTTGATAACTCTATCGATGAGGCTCTTGCCGGACACTGTGATAATATAAAAGTTACTATTAATGAAGATAATTCCATTACCACAGAAGATAATGGTAGGGGAATTCCTATAGATCTTCATAAAAAAGAAGGGGTTTCCGCACTTCAGGTTGTAATGACCAAAATTGGTGCCGGGGGTAAGTTTGATAAAGATTCCTATAAAGTTTCCGGGGGTCTTCATGGAGTTGGAGTTAGTTGTGTGAATGCGCTTTCAGAGCACTTAACGGCTACAGTTTATCGAGATGGCCAGATCTGGCAGCAGGAATATGAGTTAGGAAAGCCTCTTTATCCGGTAAAGCCAACTGGTGAAACGGAGCTTAGTGGAACGATCGTAACCTTTAAGCCTGATCCTAGTATTTTTACTCAAACGCTGGAGTATAATTATGATACGTTAGCCAGTCGTATGCGTGAACTTGCTTATCTGAACAAGGGGATCAGAATCAGCTTAACAGATAAAAGAAATAAGGAAGATAATGGAGAGTTTGTTCATGATGATTTTCATTCTGAAGAAGGTTTAAAAGAATTTATACGCTTTCTAGATGGAAACCGTGAGCCTATTATTGGAGATGTGATCTCCATGGAAGGCGAAAAGAATGATATTCCTGTTGAGGTGGCAATGATTTACAACACCTCTTTCAATGAAAATCTTCATTCTTATGTGAACAATATTAATACGCATGAAGGAGGAACGCATCTTTCAGGTTTTAGAAGAGGTTTAACTTCTACGCTGAAGAAATACGCTGATGCATCCGGACTTCTTGATAAGGTAAAATTTGAGATTACAGGAGATGATTTTCGCGAAGGTTTAACGGCGATTATTTCGGTAAAAGTAGCTGAGCCTCAATTTGAAGGTCAGACGAAGACTAAGCTTGGTAACCGAGAGGTAACTTCAGCTGTTTCTCAGGCTGTATCAGAAATGCTTGAGAATTACCTGGAAGAAAATCCGAATGATGCTAAAACCATTGTTCAAAAAGTAATACTTGCTGCGCAGGCTAGAAATGCCGCGAAAAAAGCCCGTGAAATGGTTCAGCGTAAAACTGCCATGAGTGTTGGTGGTTTGCCTGGGAAATTATCTGACTGTTCAGAGCAGGATCCGGAACAATGTGAAGTATTCCTTGTTGAGGGTGACTCGGCGGGTGGTACTGCGAAACAGGGTAGAGATCGTAAATTTCAGGCGATTCTTCCTTTAAGAGGTAAGATCCTTAATGTTGAAAAGGCGATGTCTCACAGGGTTTTTGATAATGAAGAGATCAAGAACATTTATACAGCACTTGGAGTAACTATTGGAACTGAAGAGGATAGCAAAGCACTGAATCTTTCAAAACTTAGATACCATAAGGTTGTGATCATGTGTGATGCCGATGTAGATGGTAGCCACATTGAAACATTGATCCTGACTTTCTTCTTTAGATATATGAAAGAATTGATCGAGAATGGTCATATCTATATAGCAACACCGCCACTTTACCTTGTTAAGAAAGGTCAAAAGAAGCGTTACGCCTGGTCTGAGAAGGAGCGTGATGAGATCGCTGCTGAATATAGTGGAGGAGTTCAGATCCAGAGATATAAAGGTCTTGGGGAAATGAATGCTTCACAACTTTG
The DNA here is from genome assembly GCF_900105135.1 of Gramella sp. MAR_2010_147. Classification (NCBI taxonomy): domain Bacteria; kingdom Pseudomonadati; phylum Bacteroidota; class Flavobacteriia; order Flavobacteriales; family Flavobacteriaceae; genus Christiangramia; species Gramella sp. MAR_2010_147. Next base: position 2,877,230 of record NZ_LT629741.1, read on the forward strand.
GGATACAACTATGGATCCAGATTTCAGAATTTTAAGACAGGTGAACATTGATAATGGTGGAGAAGCTGATAGGATTTTCTCTATGTTAATGGGTGATGAAGTTCCTCCACGAAGAGAATTTATTGAGAAGAACGCTAAATATGCAAATATTGATGCTTAAGCAGTTCTAACATATATTTTAAAAGACCCACACCGTGCTAATAAGTGTGGGTTTTTTTCGTTCTTATAAGAAGCGAGCCTATATTTTATTATTTTTACAACAACCTAATCTACTATACCGTGAAAAATTTTAAATACCTTTTTTTAGTCCTTATTTTTGCATCAGGTAAGTCATTTTCTCAGGCTATACCTCAGGAGGGAACAGATATAATTAATGATTTTTTAATTCTAGCTGATGGTTTTGCGAGTCCTGCATCTGAAAGCGCTGCTTATCAGGCTACAGCCGGCTGGTTCACCTCTGCAAGAGCACTTGAACCCTGGAAAGTAGATGTTTCACTTCATGCAAATGCCTTATTTGTGCCATCCAGTAAAAAGGAATTTACTGTTAAGGATAATGATTTTACAAATCTTACTATTAATGATGGGGATCGTGGTGCTGTAATTCCAACAGCTTTTGGAACAGATTCTGAAGTAATGTTCAATGGTAGCTTTATGGGCGAGGATTTTTCTTTTCAGGCCATAGAAGGGATAGATAAAGGGGCTCTTTTTTATCCGTTTGCTCAGGTTTCAGTTGGTTTACCGTATGGATTTCAGCTAGGAGTTAGGGCGCTTCCTGAACTGGAAGTAGATGGTTCAAAATTCAGCACCTATGGAGTAGGTCTAAAGCATAATTTTAGCCAGTATTTTAGATTTAACGATGAGGAAGATCTTCAGGTTGCAGGGATTATAGCCTATGATATTTTTGATGTTAAATACGAATTTCAGCAAATAAGTGTACCTAATCTGGTAAATCTTGATCTAATAGATGTAAGTGCCGGTGTGTGGATGGCTGAGGTGATGGCTTCCAAGAAGTATGAAAATTTCGAAATTTTCGGGGCTTTAGGTGTTGCTCAGTCAGATTTTGAATATGAATTTGGGGGTGATGGTATTGCTCTTGGATTAGTTAATTCAAATCTTGCAACTTTAAATGACAAGGAAGCTCAGTTTAAAGGTGATATTGGATTCAATCTTTACTTTGAAAAGTTTAAAATCAGTACTATGGCGACTGCTGGTAAATTTGTGAATCTAAATATCGGCTTGCACTTCTTATTGTAAACCTATAATGATTTAACCATTCCTTATTATTATTACTGCCTCATTATTCGTAATTTCGCTGTCATTATTAATAGAAATTAAATAATATTTTAACATGAAAGTTACCATAGTAGGAGCAGGTGCGGTAGGTGCCAGCTGTGCGGAATATGTTGCCATCAAAAATTTTGCTTCAGAAGTTGTATTGCTTGATATTAAAGAAGGTTACGCTGAAGGTAAAGCAATGGACCTTATGCAAACAGCAACTCTTAATGGCTTCGATACAAAAATAACAGGAAGTACAAACGATTACTCTAAAACTGCAAATTCTGATATTGCTGTTATTACCAGCGGTATTCCTCGTAAACCGGGAATGACAAGAGAGGAATTGATTGGGATCAACGCAGGTATTGTGAAAGAAGTTTCTGCGAACCTTATTAAACATTCACCAGATGTTACTTTAATCGTTGTAAGTAATCCTATGGATACGATGACTTACCTGGTACATAAAACTACAGGGCTTCCTAAAAATAAGATTATTGGGATGGGTGGCGCACTAGATAGCGCTCGTTTTAAGTATAGATTAAGTGAGGCACTGGAATGCCCTCCATCAGACGTTGATGGAATGGTGATAGGTGGTCATAGTGATACCGGTATGGTACCTCTAACCAGGCTTGCTACAAGAAATTCTGTTCCTGTAACCGCTTTTTTATCAGAAGATAGACTGAATCAGGTTTCTGAAGATACTAAAGTAGGAGGGGCAACCCTTACAAAATTATTGGGAACTAGTGCCTGGTACGCTCCAGGAGCTGCTGTTTCGGGATTGGTGCAGGCTATTGCTTGCGATCAGAAAAAAATGTTCCCATGTTCAGCCTTATTAGAAGGTGAGTATGGACTAAGCGATCTTTGTATTGGTGTGCCGGCTATTCTTGGAAAAGATGGTTTGGAGAAAATTGTGGAATTGAAACTGGATGATGCTGAAAAGGCAAAAATGAAGGAGAGTGCTGAAGGTGTGAAAAAAACCAACGGATTACTTGACGTGTAATTTTTTAGTAAAATTCATTCAAAATACTCTTGAAGGCCACAGTTTCTGTGGCTTTTTTGTTGGATTTAAAAGTTAAAATTATCCAAAAAAAAATATTGGGATTTGAATTATGAAGTCCTATATTTGTCCGTTTTTAAAATCGACCTATAATCAATAATTTGAGGAATAATGCAGAATAAAGGACTGATTAAAGTTTTTGCAATTTTGTTTGGGCTGGTATGTCTTTATCAGCTGTCTTTTACGTTTATAACAAATAATGTTGAGACTGATGCTGAGGAGTTTGCCGTACAGGAAATTGACGAAAGTGTAGAGAATTACTCAGAATTACGTGACCAGGCAGAAGCCAGGTATTTAGATTCTATCGGTAATAACGATGTCATAGCTGGAATTACTTACAATGATGCTAAAGACAAGGAGCTAAATAAGGGACTTGACCTTAAGGGAGGGATCAATGTGATCCTTCAGATTTCTGTTAGAGATATCTTAAGCGGACTAGCTAATGACACAAGAGACCCGGCTTTTAGAAAAGCAATTGCTCAGGCTGATGAAGCTCAAACTGACAGTCAGGAAAACTACGTAGATCTTTTCTTTGAGGCATTCAATGATATTCCTAATGCTAAACTGGCATCTCCAGATGTATTTGCTAATAAGACGCTAAGCGATGAGGTGAACTTCAATATGACCAATGAAGAAGTTGAGCCAATTATTAGAAAAAAGATTGATGAGTCCATTACTTCAGCTTTTGAAGTATTGAGAAAACGTATTGATAAATTTGGTGTTACACAACCAAATATTCAGCGTCTTGGAAATTCAGGAAGAATTCTTGTTGAATTACCTGGTGCTAAAGATATAAGCAGGGTTAAAAACCTTCTTCAAAGTACAGCTCAGTTAGAATTCTGGCATGTATATAAAAACAATGAAATAGGAAATTTCCTTGTTCAGGCGAATAACAGAATCGCAGAAATGAAACGATCAGAAGAGGTTACTTCAGAAGAAGAAACCGATTCTACTGCCACTTCTGGTGATAGTGAAATTGATGAGCTTTTAGCTGATGCTGAAGACAGCACGGAAGTTGAAACAGGAAATAATCCACTTTTTGACCTTATTGTATCTCCAGGTTATCAGGGAGGTCCAGTTCTCGCAACTTTTAAAGTTCAGGATACAGCGAAGGTGATGGATTATATTCAGAATCCACAAATTAGATCGCTACTTCCTTCGGAAATGAGATATGCGAAATTTGTTTGGGGAGTTGCTGATGAAGATACACAGACTACCGGATTATATGCCTTAAAGGGTAACCGTAACATGGAGCCACCATTGAGTGGGAGCGTAATTACCGATGCTCAGCAAACATACGACCAGTTAGGGCGTATTGCTGTGAGCATGCAAATGGATGGTACCGGAGCTAAGATCTGGGAAGATATGACCGGTAAGGCTTCTAACGAACAAAGCCAGATCGCGATTGTACTTGATAATATTGTTTATTCTGCGCCAGGTGTTTCTACCGGAGCAATTTCGGGTGGAAGAAGTGAGATCTCTGGTGATTTTACGATCACCGAAGGTCAGGATTTAGCAAACGTATTACGTGCGGGTAAACTTCCTGCATCGGCAGATATCATCCAAAGTGAGGTGGTTGGACCATCATTAGGTCAGGAAGCTATAGACAGCGGTATCATGTCATTTGTGATTGCTTTAATCCTTGTTTTGATCTGGATGATCCTTTATTACGGAAAAGCAGGAATTTTTGCAGATATCGCCCTTGTGGTGAATATTCTTTTCATATTTGGTATTCTGGCAGGTCTTGGTGCCGTTCTTACATTACCTGGTATTGCCGGTATTGTGTTAACTATTGGTATGTCTGTAGATGCTAACGTACTTATTTTTGAAAGGATTAAAGAAGAACTGGCTAAAGGTAAAATGCAAAGAGATGCTATTAAAGATGGTTTCAACAATGCATTATCTTCAATTCTTGATGCGAACATCACTACAGGTCTTACAGGTCTAATTTTATTCCTTCTTGGAACAGGACCTATCAAAGGTTTTGCAACTACTTTATTAATTGGTATCGCTACCTCTTTGTTTACGGCGATCTTTATTACAAGATTGTTTATTGACGGATATGGTATTAAAGGCAAATCATTAGAATTTGCGACCTCTCTTACCAAGAACCTGTTTACCAATATGAATATCGACTTCCTTAAGAAAAGGAAAATTGCTTATGTAGTTTCAGGATTATTCATTTTGATTAGTGTTGGTTCACTTTTCGTACAGGGACTTAACCAGGGTGTTGATTTTGTTGGAGGTAGAACTTATACGGTAAGATTTGCTGAAGATGTGAATCCTACGGAAGTTCAAAGCGATCTTGTTGCTACCTTTGGAAGTGCCGAAGCAAAAACCTTTGGCCCGAACAATCAATTAAAAATTACCACTAAATATAAAGTTGATCAGGAAGGTGCTGAAGTCGATGAGGAAATTCAAAGATCACTTTATGAATCCCTTGGCTCTTATCTGCCTGCAGATATTACTTATGAGGAATTTACAGATGGAGCAGATGACAAACAGGTGGGAGTAATGAAATCTATGAAGGTTGGCGCAACCATTGCAGATGATATTAAAAATGCTTCTTTCTGGGCAGTATTAGGTTCGTTGATCGTAGTGTTCCTTTATATCTTATTGCGTTTTAGAAAATGGCAATTTAGTTTAGGTGCTGTAGCTGCAGTATTTCATGATGTACTTGTAGTATTAGGTATCTTCTCTTTACTTTATAAAGTGATGCCGTTTAACATGGAAATAGATCAGGCGTTTATTGCTGCGATCCTTACTGTAATTGGTTACTCACTTAATGATACCGTGGTGGTATTTGACCGTATCAGGGAATTTGTGAACGAGCATACTACCTGGCCGCTTAAAAAGACAGTAAATGCAGCGCTGAACAGTACGTTGAGCAGAACATTAAATACCTCGCTTACTACCTTGGTGGTTCTTCTAGCGATCTTCATCTTTGGAGGAGAAAGTATTAGAGGATTCATGTTCGCACTTATAGTTGGTGTTATTGTGGGTACCTATTCTTCGTTATTCATTGCAACTCCTGTAATGGTTGATAGCGTTAAGAAAAAGTCTTCCATTCAGAAGAAAGAAAAGCCGAAGACCGAAGAGACTGCTACTGCATAAGTTTAGTAGATATAATTTTATAAAAAGGCTTTCCATTTTTGGGAAGCCTTTTTTAATGATCTTTCTATAGATATTTGGAGTTACATAATGAAAACTGAATTTAGAACTATTGAAATTGGAAAATTTATAGCATCTATTTTTGTGATGTTTTTTATGTGTTTGTTACTACAGAGAACCATAGGATTCGATGCAGATGCTATTTATTATACGCTGCCATTTATCGCGTTACTTTACCTTATTTTTAGAGGAAAAATATGCTTCGCAATGCATGATAGCGAATTGTCTATTTGTTGGGTGAGGCGTCCATTTCTCTGTTCTTTTGGGAATAAGATAATTGAATATTCCAGTATTATTTATTGGAAGTACTAAACAAGTAGCCGTGGGCCAGATGCCATCATTATTATTTTAAAACCTGGTGAGGTAGTCAATTTAAAATCTTCGATATTCAATACCAGGGACTTTGGAACGTGAAATCTTTAAAAATCTTAGTTTAAAAGTTTCAGAATACCATTCCAATACTTCTTCTGAAGTATTAAAAGACAAAATTTTAAAATCTGTTTATTTTAAGAAGATAGAAACGCGGATTGTTTCGAATAAAAAATTACTATGGGTCATTGGGTGTATTGAAATTGCAATCCTTGTGTTATCGGTCTTAAGTAAAAAGTTCAGGGAAGTGAACCAGGTTTGGATTATATTCTCTGTTCTTCTTTTTGTATTTGTAGTGGCAAGTCTAAGAACTCATTACCTGAAGAATGAAAAGCAGGATCTTTTAAATTGGGATTAAATGCTATTCAATTCTTTCAAAACTAAACGTATCATTTTTCTCAAGTCCCCATTGATCTGATAATCCACCGTTAATCTCCAGGATATATTGCGCAGGGCCTTCAGATGGCAAGGAGGTTTCATCTCTTGGAGTCGCATTTTTCTGAATACTAACAAGGCTACTATCGGCATCATAATAAATAATATCCAATGGGATATAGGTGTTTTTCATATAAAAGCTGCGCACCCTTTCAGAAGTATATAGAAAAAGCATTCCCTGGTCTTCTTTCATACTTTCACGGTACATTAGACCGGTTTGGTGTTCATAATCGCTTTCAGCAAGTTCAATATCGAGTTTTTGTATGGTATCTCCAGATGCCTTAATTAAATAGAGCACACCTTCTTTAGTGAAAGTAATGGGTTCTGTTTCTATGGTCTCTACTTTCTTATCATTATCACCGCAACCGCTGAATGATAAACCGATAAGTAAAGTAAAAACAGCCAGGCTTAAGATTCTTTTGCTCATGTCACCGTTTTTTGTTTTTGAGGTCTGTACATAAAATATAACCCCGCTATTACAAATGGAATACTTAACCATTGTCCGGTATTTAACAGCCAGTTGGCGCGTTCGCCAACCTGTGGTTCTTTAATGAATTCTATAAAGAACCTCACTGTCCATAATAATACAAGAAATAACCCGAAAATATAGCCTGTTTTAAAGCGTTTTTCTGTCTTCCAGTATAAGAACCATAAAATAAGGAAAATTGCCAGATAACAGGCTGATTCGTACAACTGAGCCGGATGTCTGGCGAAGTCTTCGCCCAGTTTTTCAAATACTATCCCGTAATCTGAATTTGTTGGTTTTCCTATAATTTCAGAATTGATGAAATTTCCTATTCTAACAAAGATAGCTCCACTGGCAACAGGAATCACGATCCTGTCCAGGATCCATAAGACTGGTTTCTGAATAATTCTTTTAGCATAAAGGTACATGGCAATGATAATCCCTATAGCGGCACCATGACTGGCTAAACCTCTAAATCCTGTAAATTCAAATTCAGGTTCAAAGCGAACTGGAAGAAAAATTTCCAGTAAATGATTCTGAAAATATTCCCAGTCATAAAAAATCACATGGCCTAATCTCGCACCAATTAGGGTGGCAAGAACAGTATATATAAAGAGAGAATCTAATTTTTCTATGTCAATACCTTCACGGGTATAAATGTTTTTCATAATATACCACCCAAGCGTAAAGGCGATAATGAACATTAAGCTATAATAGTGAAGGGTAATAATTCCCAGGTCCAGTCCTTCTGACGGATTCCAGTGAATGGCATTAAGAAGCATACTTATTTATTTGAATGTTCGTAAATATACATATTTGGGAGTTCTTTAGCTCGATTTGTTATCGGATTTTCCCGGAACAGGATCATAACCACAACCTCCCCAGGGATGGCATCTTGAGATCCTTTTTAATCCTAACCAAAATCCTTTGAAAGCCCCATGAATTTCAATGGCCTTAAGCATATAGCTTGAGCATGTAGGCTCGTATCTGCAACTTGCAGGGGTAAGCGGAGAAATAAATTTCTTGTAGAATTGAACCAAGGCGGTTATTAGGTAACCAAAGTAGCGGTTCAGCATCGTGGAGCTTATTTTACGGAAAAAGAAGTACCTTCCTTACCGTCTTTAAGTTGAATTCCTAACTCCTGCAACTGATCTCTTATTTGATCACTTAAAGCAAAGTTCTTATTCACTCTTGCTTCTGCTCTTAGTTTTATTAAAAGTTCAATGGTCCCGGCTAATTTTTCTTCACCATTCTCATTTCCCGGAGCTGCATCAACCAGTCCAAGAATGTCAAACATAAATGCGTTCATTGTAGTTTTGAACTCCTCTTTATCAGTTTCGGTAATAGAAATAGAGCCGTCTTTAATCCCGTTAATAAGCTTAACGGCATCAAATAATTTAGCGATAAGAATGGGGCTGTTAAAGTCATCATTCATCGCATCATAGCAGGATTGTTTCCAGTCTTTTAAATTAAAATCTGAATTTTCTGAAACCGGTAGCTCGTCAATCGCGTAATATGCCTCCATCAAACGGTTAAAGCCTTTCTCGCTACCTGTTAATGCATCACTTGAAAAATCAAGTATGCTACGGTAATGAGCCTGAAGAACAAAGAACCTCACCACATTTGGTGAGAATGCCTTTGTAAGCACATCGTTATTTCCAGAAAATATTTCCTCTGGAAGAATAAAATTACCTGTACTTTTTGCCATTTTCTTCCCGTTAAGGGTAAGCATGTTTGCATGCAGCCAGTAATTCACTGGAGATTTTCCGGTAGCAGCTTCTCCCTGTGCGATCTCACATTCGTGATGGGGAAATTTTAGATCCATTCCGCCACCATGAATATCAAATTCTTCACCTAAATATTTAGTGCTCATCACCGTACATTCCAGGTGCCATCCGGGGAATCCGTCGCTCCAGGGCGATGGCCACCTCATAATATGTTGTGGCTCTGCTTTTTTCCATAGTGCAAAATCCTGCGGATTTCTTTTATCACTTTGGGCTGAAAGTTCACGGGTATTGGCGATCATATCTTCAATCGCCCTTCCGCTTAGTCTTCCGTATGAATGTTCTTTATTGAATTTAATCACATCAAAATAAACCGATCCGTTTGCTTCGTAAGCAAAACCATTGTCAAGAATGGTTTTAATGATCTCTATTTGTTCAACGATATGCCCCGTAGCCGTTGGTTCGATGCTGGGAGGAAAGTTGTTGAACTTATTCAGAATATTATGAAAATCAACAGTATATTTTTGAACCACTTCCATAGGTTCAATTTGTTCCAGCCTGGCTTTTTTAGCAATTCTGTCTTCACCGCTATCGGCATCATTTTCAAGATGGCCGGCATCGGTAATGTTTCTCACATAACGTACTTTATAGCCAAGATGTTTAAGGTATCTAAAAACAAGATCAAACGAGATAAATGTTCTGCAGTTTCCTAAATGTACATTGCTGTAAACTGTAGGTCCGCATACGTACATGCCTACATTTCCTTCATTTATCGGGGTGAAAATTTCCTTTTCACCGCTCATTGAATTATAAAGTTTCAGGCTTTGTTCCTGGTAAAGCGCCATGTAATAAATGTATTTTGATTTATTAGAACGATGTGTCTAATTTAATATAATCAAGAAATTCTCTTCTAACTTCTTTCTTTTTAAATGACCCTCCAAATTCGCTGGTAACGGTGCTGCTTTCAATATCACGAATTCCTCTACTGTTTACGCAAAGGTGTTTAGCATCTACCACACAGGCGACATCAGGGGTGCCTAAAACATTTTGAAGTTCATGTACAATTTGCATCGTCATTCGCTCCTGTACCTGAGGTCTTTTTGCAAAATAATCTACAATTCTGTTCATTTTAGAAAGTCCCACTACAGTTCCGTTAGAAATGTACGCAACGTGGGCTTTTCCAACGATTGGAAGAAGATGATGCTCACAGGTAGAATAAACAGTAATGTTTTTCTCTACCAGCATTTCACCGTATTTATATTTATTTTCGAAAGTCGAGGCTTTCGGTTTTCTTTTAGGGTGCAGGCCTGAAAAAATTTCATTTATGAACATTTTGGCTACTCGCTGCGGGGTGCCTTTCAAGCTATCATCTTCAAGATCTAAACCTAAAGTATTAAGGATGCTTTTCACATCTTTTTTAATAAGGTCAATTTTTTCTTCATCACTTAAATGGAACGCATCTTCTCTTAATGGATTGTTTGCGCTGCTCCCTGCATGGGCATCGCCCATCTCTTCAATTTCATTCAAAATCTTATCTACTTTCATGCTTTTTGCAATAATAGTCGGTAAAAACCGTATTGGCTTGCAAAGATACATATTTATAAGGTTTTGGCCTTAGTCAAAATTAGATAAGCCTTAACTGGCTATTTAGACATTATTTCCTAATTTACACGAGTTAAGATGTTGTTTGGAATGAGAATAATTAAAATATTATTGATCTTTCTGCCAGGGCTATTTTTTGTTGATTCAATAAATGCTCAGGGAACAAGGTGTGCCGATATTGAGCCGTTTTGCGCCGGAAATGAGCGGTTAACATTTCCAAATGCAAACTTTAGAAACAGCTCACAAACCAATGGAGAGCTGGGGCCTGATTACGGATGTCTTGACGATCAGCCATATCCCGCATGGTTCTTTTTGCAAATTGAAAATCCAGGAGATTTAAGGTTTAGGATATCTCAATATCAAAATGAAAACGGTACTGGTGCAGCACTGGATGTAGATTTTGTAGTATGGGGGCCTTTTGATCGTGAAGCTGATTATTGCTCCGGTACTTCATTAAATGAGGATAAAATTGTTGACTGTAGTTACCTTCCAGATGCTGTAGAATTTATGTCAATTCCGAATGCACAAGCTAACGATATTTATGTAGTGGTAATAACAAACTTTGAGCAAGTGCCGGGGTTTATAAGCCTGGAGCAAACAAATGGGGGACAGGGTTCTACAGATTGTTCAATTCTTGATCTGGATCTGGGAGGAGTTATTTCTGTATGTGATGATGATGAATATTTGCTAGATGGAACAACCGATGAAGATGCAACTTATGAATGGTTTGTTTTTAATCAAACTACTTCTCAATATGAGGCTATTCCTAATGAAAATGGGCCAACATATAATGTTACCCAATCTGGTGACTATAGATTGATAGTGACAGATCCCATTGAAGATAAATCTGAACAAGACGATGTCACAGTAAATTTCTATGATTCCCCAACAATAGGAGAGCTTGACGAGCTTGCTGTTTGTACTGATGATACAGAAATTATCAATTTAAGACAGGCAGCTGAAGACCTAATATCCCCTAATGGAGATTTAGCTAATTATGAAGTGTTTTTTTACGAATCTATTGAAGATGTAGACGAAGCTACACCTATACCATCTCCGCAGACTTATTCTTTTGAATTAGGGAAGACAATTTTTGCACAAGTACGTGATATAGTTAGCGGTTGTTTTTCCCCAACCACATCTTTTGAACTCATAACTTTTGATTTTCCTGAGTATGAGCTTCCTGAAAATTTGATCTTTTGTGTAGATGAAGAGCATAATTTGATAAGTCAGGTATCTATAGGTGAAGACCTGGGGGCTGGATATTTGTACAAATGGTTTGATGGGGATGAATTGATTAGTACATCAGCAATTGTAACTTTTAATGAACTCCCGTTGTCAACAGAAGTAAAGTTAATTATTTCTCATCCCGAATCTGGTTGTGAACTTGAGTTTGAAACCAATCCGGTGCAAGTTTCCCGTCCTGAAATACTGTCGATTTCTATCTCAGGTTCAGATTTTGGGGAGGGTTATACGGTAACTGCCACACCAGAAAATATAATAGGTGAAATTTATGCCGAATTTGAATATAGGCTTGATAATGGCAGTTGGCAGGCGAGTAATATCTTTAATCAAGTGCCGCCGGGTAGTCATGTGGTGGTTGCCAGAGAAATTAATGGTTGTGGAGAAACCGCAAGTGAAAGTTTTTTCCTGGTGGGATACCCTCGTTTTTTTAGTCCTAATTCAGACGGATATAACGATACATGGAATTTAATCACAGATACATTTATAACGATCAAAAAATTATATGTTTTTGATAGATATGGTAAACTCATTCGAGAGTTAAATACTGCTCAGGGTAAGGGTTGGGATGGTACTTACAATGGAAAGCCGCTACCTGCAGACGACTATTGGTTTAGAGTTGAATTTGTAGACGAAAAAACAGGAGACCATCGGGAATACATGTCTAATTTCACCCTGATGAGATAAAAGACACTGTTCAAAAAATCAGTTTTTCGCCAGGCTGAAACAAAATTCAGAATGACTGTTTCTACTACTTTTAAAACAGTTTCGTGTGATTGCTAAATTTGTATTTTATAATCCAAATGTTAGGGATAGAACAACTTTAGAAAGGTCCCTGTTTGTATTTATAGGATCAGTTAAGCCTACGTTATAGATAGGTGTTGCCTCTTCATAACTGGCATTACTATATGCCAGGTCTAAATTGAGACTTCCAAAAGAATAACCAATTCCTCCACTGTAGCCGGTGAGATCACCAACACGAGTGTCATTAACAAATGGACTCTCTTCAAATCTATAACCTGCTCTTAAGCTAAAATTCGCTAGTCGGTATTCTCCGCCAACTCTGTAGGTAGATGCAGCCTTCATACTATTGGAGATAGTGTTATTAAGATCTTGAAAGTCTATATCATTCTCAGGTTTGAATTTTGTATTAGAGTAATCTTTTCTACCGTAGTCAAAGCTTATTAAAGCCTGTTTTCCAAATAAATAAGCTGCGCTAGCTGATATTTTTGAGGGAATCTGAAGACGATATTCAGGATATATATTTACAATTCTGGGAGCAACACTTACAAACTCATCCATGGGACTATTTGTTTCTAAATATTGAGATGTTTCCTCTCTTATGTTAAACCAGGTTGGGGAATCATAGGTTAATCCTACTCTAATATTTTCATTTAATTTTGCGATTCCTCCAAGTTGAAATGAAAATCCGTCTCCGTTGGTGCTTAAGTTATTCCCAAAATAGACCTCGGTGGTTAGGCTTTCCGGGTTATTATTGAATTCGCTGAATTCAGTTGAATTCTCATAATTAATAAAATGGGAGTTCAGGTTAAGTCCTAGGTATAGAAAGTCTTTGAACTGTGTTCCTGCATTAAATGTCAATTTTCCATTTAACCCCGTCGCAGCATAAGCATATCTCTGGTCAAAACTTCCTTCATCAATCAGGGAAAAGTATTCAGTGTTTTCAGGAGCATCACTTTCAGCCTCAATAACAAAGCCCTGATATCCTAAGAAAGCCTGTTGTACGCCAAATCCATAGTTTTCACCTAAAAAGGAATAAAGATCTGAGATATTTTCAGATCCCTGTAGTTGGAGAAGATCCAGAGGAACACCATTCGCATAATTTAGAAAATACTGATCTATAGAATTAGTTGAATTTCCTCTAACGACATAATTTTCTTCAAAATTATTTTGAGTGGAATAATTAAGCCCGAGTGAAATTTTTCTCCAATTGCTATCGCTGCTAGTAGTAAATACAAATACACCCCCAATATTATCCAGGTCTACGTCTGAATTATCACTGGCACTGCGACCATTATTGTAAGAAAAATTATTTTCAAGATTTCTGAAAGACAGGCTTGCCGTAGCGCTGCTCGATAAGAAAACGGCTGAAGAAGCAGGATTAAGCGATATTGCGGAAATATCTCCACCAAGTGCTCCAAAAGCACCACTCATTCCTGTAAATCTTGCAGTTCCCGAAAGCTCTGATGTTGAATAGCGATAGGCATCCTGTAGTGTTTGACCTTCAACACATGAAATTGTTGCTATAAGTGCAATAAGGGATAGTATTCTTTTCATTGATTATATTTTTATAAAAAAACCTTACAGGTTCAATCCTGTAAGGTTCAATTGTAGATTCATTAATTTTTATTGACCTCCGCCACGGCCACCTCTTGATGAGGATCTTCCACCAGAACTTCTTGTGGTGCCTGAGCTTCTGCTTAAACTACTTGAGCTTCTCACTGAACCGGATCTTGAAGAACTTGAACTTCTTCTTGAACTGGACGAGCGATATGTGCTGTTGCTACTTCTGGAAGATCTTTCATAAGTAGGGGAACTGCTTCTATTGCTACCAGTATCGTAACTTCTGGCAGGCGCGGTTCTTCGGCTTGTTCTTGTGTACACCCTGGCATCACTATCTCCGGCGCTACTTCGAACTCTGGAGGTTCCGTAATCTGAAGATCTGGAATTTCTTATATCTCTAATTCGTTGAGAATAGGAATTTCTTCGGCTAGGTCCTTCGCTATAAGTCGCTCTGGAATTTCTTCTACCATTATTATGTGCAACACGGGTATTATAAGGATTGTAGTAATCGTAATTGTTGTAATAGTGTGGGTAATATGGATTATAATATGGCCCAAAACCACCGTAACCGTAACGATGACCAAAACCAAACCCGAAATTTAGACCAAATCCTATATTCCATCTGGATCCACCATAGGCGTAAGGTCCGTATCCTCCCCAGAAGTTTCCTGGCCAGTAAGGATCATACCAGCCACCGTAATGATGAGGGAATCCAAAACCATAACCATATCTCCACGGGGAATAAAACCCTCCGTAAAAACCATTATTATATATGTTTACCGTATAGGTATCTGGATCTTGGCCCCAAGGAGCATTTCCACCAACATAGGCCACGTCACCACCAATTTCAGAGTAATTTTCATACCTGTCATTAGAGCTATAGCTGTCTACATCAGTAAAAACAGCGCTTTCAAGAACTTCTCCAACCATTTCAGATTGTTCAGAAAAAAGATTCTTATAATAAGAGTTATTACTGTTAGGTCTAACTTCCGTTGCCTCTTGTTCTGGCTGTTCAAGGATTCCTGGTCTGGATTCTCCATAAATTCCATCGGCTTCGTACCCTGAATATTGATAGGAACCACAGGAAACCAATGCGAAAACAGCCATCGGCGCGAGCAGAAGACTTAATTTATTTCTTAGAGTGTAGTAAAGTTCCATTGGTAATTCTTTTTATTGTTGGGCATGCTAAAAATAGTTAGTTTTGCCCGAACGGTTAGTATTATACACCAAAAAAGATACAAGTTTTATGCCAAATAACAAGAGATGGGAAAGAATCTAACGAAGAGAAGCGAAGACTATTCAAAATGGTATAACGAATTGGTTGTGAAAGCCGATTTGGCCGAAAATTCAGCTGTACGCGGATGTATGGTCATCAAACCATATGGTTATGCGATTTGGGAGAAAATGCAGGCTGAATTAGATCGTATGTTTAAAGAGACAGGGCATCAAAATGCCTATTTTCCTCTATTTGTTCCCAAGCATTTGTTTGAAGCCGAAGAAAAGAATGCCGAAGGTTTTGCGAAAGAATGTGCTGTGGTAACTCATTATAGGTTGAAGAATGATCCTGACAAGCCCGGGAAATTAATGGTAGACCCAGATGCGAAGCTAGAGGAGGAGTTAGTAGTAAGACCAACTTCTGAAGCTATTATCTGGAATACTTATAAAAACTGGATTCAATCTTATAGAGATCTTCCAATAAAAGTCAATCAATGGGCCAATGTGGTTCGTTGGGAAATGAGAACAAGATTGTTTTTAAGAACTGCTGAATTTTTATGGCAGGAGGGACACACAGCTCATGCTACCAAAGCAGAGGCTCTTCAGGAAACTGAATTGATGAATAATATTTATGCGGAATTTGCTGAAAATTTTATGGCAATGCCTGTGGTAAAAGGAAGTAAGACTGAAAGTGAACGCTTTGCAGGAGCTTTGGAAACCTATTGTATTGAAGCTTTAATGCAGGATGGAAAAGCGCTACAAGCTGGGACTTCACATTTCCTGGGACAGAATTTCGCAGAGGCTTTTGATGTTAAATTCGCTACTAAAGAAGGCGGACTGGAACATGTATGGGCAACATCCTGGGGGGTTTCAACCAGGCTTATGGGTGCGTTGATCATGACGCACAGTGATGACAACGGGCTTGTATTACCTCCAAACCTTGCGCCAATACAGGTGGTTATTGTACCAATTTACAGGAATGATGAGCAATTATCCGAAATATCGGATGTTGCAAATCAGTTAGTGAAAGAGCTTAGAGCTGTTGGGATTTCTGTGAAGTTTGATGATAATGATAATCAAAAACCAGGATGGAAATTCGCTCAGTACGAATTACAGGGAGTTCCTTTGAGAATAGCTATCGGGCCAAAAGATCTTGAAAAGGGAACGGTTGAGCTTGCAAGAAGAGATACTTTAACTAAAGAATTTGTAAATAGGAGTGAAGTGGTTGAGAAAATCAGGCTTCTTATGGATGAAATTCAAAACACTTTATTTAATAAAGCAAGGAGCTATAGAGATGAACATATTACTGAAGTAGACTCTTTTGATGATTTTAAGCAAGTATTAAAAGAAAAAGGAGGATTCATTTCTGCTCACTGGGACGGTACTCCTGAGACCGAAAATAAGATCAAGGATCTTACGAAAGCAACAATTAGGTGTGTGCCTTTTGAAAGAAAAGAGGAGTCTGGAAAGTGTGTATTAACTGGTAATACGTCTGTAGGGAGAGTCTTGTTTGCGAAGGCCTATTAAAAATTTTAAAAATTTTTGTCGAACATTTGCGGCATTGAAAAATAGTTGTATTTTTGCATCCGCATTTGAAACAAAAATGGTCCGTTCGTCTAGGGGTTAGGACGCCAGGTTTTCATCCTGGTAACAGGGGTTCGATTCCCCTACGGACTACGAAGTGAAACACTGGAATATTGTGTTGAATTAAAGCAAC
Source organism: Gramella sp. MAR_2010_147 (assembly GCF_900105135.1). Taxonomy (NCBI): domain Bacteria; kingdom Pseudomonadati; phylum Bacteroidota; class Flavobacteriia; order Flavobacteriales; family Flavobacteriaceae; genus Christiangramia; species Gramella sp. MAR_2010_147. Next base: position 2,893,807 of record NZ_LT629741.1, read on the forward strand.
CAAATAGCGTTGCATTTTGAAATAGATTATGGTCCGTTCGTCTAGGGGTTAGGACGCCAGGTTTTCATCCTGGTAACAGGGGTTCGATTCCCCTACGGACTACTTTTAAAAAACATTTAAATAATAATTGAAATGGCAAATCATAAGTCAGCGTTGAAGAGGATTCGTAGCAATGAGACTAAACGTCTAAGAAATCGCTACCAGCATAAAACTACAAGAAACGCGATCAAAAAATTGCGTGATGCCGATAAGAAAGAAGCTGAAGGAATGTTGCCTTCTGTAATTTCTATGGTAGACAAATTGGCTAAGAAAAATATCATTCATGATAATAAAGCTGCTAACTTAAAGTCAAATTTGACTAAGCACGTCGCAGCACTTTAATTTTAGCAGTGTTCAATTTATAAAAGGATGCTTTCCGATCTTCGGAAGGCATTTTTTTGTTACTAATATTTAGTGAAATCCCCGGTATGAAAATACTTCGGGCTTTTTATTTTAGATATGCCGGTTAAAAGACTGAAACTCCCGTTAAGGTAGTGAATCGCTCCAGTGCCTTCATACCTAATTCTGAATTTCCATTCTCATTAAGAATAGGGCTCCAAACGGCTACAGAATAGTTGTCTGGATGTATCGCCACTATACCTCCACCTACGCCACTTTTTCCAGGTAATCCTACCTGGAAACTGAATTCTCCCGCTTCATCGTAGAACCCACAAGTTTGCATTAAAGCATTGATCCTTTTTACAGTTTTGGGCTTTAGAATCTTTTCTCCAGTTTCTAGAATCCTGCCCTTATTAGCAAAGATCATAAAAGCGCGGGAAAGTTGACTGCAGGACATTGCCAGTGAACATTGATAGAAATAGAAGTCTACGATAGGTTCTACATCGCATTTTATATTTCCCAGAGCTTTAATATAATTTACGAGGGCAATATTTCTATAACCCGTGGCCTTTTCTGAAGCGGCTACTGTTTCATCATAATGTATATTCTCGTCACCCGTAATTTTTCGTACAAATTCTAATAATTCCTTCTTTGGATCATCTAACTGATCTACCAGAATATCTGAAATCACCAGAGCACCCGCATTTATGAAAGGATTTCTGGGGATGCCACTTTCATACTCTAACTGAGTTAAACTATTAAAAGGATCACCGGAAGGCTCCACATCCAGGCGATCCCACAGATCTTCTCCCATCAATCGCATGGCCATTGCCAGCGTAAAAACTTTTGAAATACTTTGTATAGAAAAATCTTCTTCGCTGTCTCCAAATGAAAAATGTTGCTGATCCCCACAATAAACATGCATTCCAAATTTTTTCCGGTCAACTTTTGCCAACTCCGGGATATAGGAAGCAACTTTTCCGGTAACATCCCGGTAGCTTATTTCATCGTGAATAGTATCAAGAATATGCTGGTAATCCATCTTAATTCAAATCGGTTAAATCTGTTCCTGTCTCTACTTCGAAAGGTACTTGATCCTTTTTGAATAGCCGTGCTTTAAGAGTTCCTTTTAACGTAACTTTATTATCGCCAATCTCCAGCCAGCTACCTTCTCTAAGGCCAATCACAGGTTGTGAATTTAAACTATGAAATTCTTTAATTCTTGTTTCTCTCGTCTCTCCTTTATGCTCTGAATTTGGATTTGGGTCAAGGTAATGAGGATTAATATTGAAAGGTACCAGGCCAAGTGTTTGAAACGATGGTGGATAAACAATAGGCATGTCGTTGGTTGTCTGCATGCTCAAACCCCCGATATTTGTTCCTGCGCTGGTGCCCATATATGGCGTTCCGGCCTTTACTACCTCCTTAATCACATTCATCACTTTATTTCTGTATAATTCTGAAACAAGTAAAAAAGTATTTCCTCCTCCGGTAAAAATTCCTTCTGCTTCCCGCACCGCTTTTTCAGGATCATCAAATTCGTTGATTCCTTTTATATTGATGCCCGCTTTAGAAAATGCTGCGGCGGCTTTCGCGGTATATTCAGCATGAGAGATTCCGCCAGGTCTCGCATAAGGAATAAATAAAACTTCAGAAACATTTTTATATAGTCTAGGCAGGTGTGGTATTAAATACTCAAGATAATCCTGGTTGTGTAATGTAGAGGTACTTGCAAGTATCGCGTGGATCATGTTTTTTACTGTAAATTTAGAGAAATGGAAGCATTAACAAAAGTTTACCTCTGTTTAAAGGCGAAATCTTAAATTTCTTCGTTAATGATCTATACGAATACTAACCAATTCGTCTTGATCATAAAAATTCTAAACCGGCTATGGCTATTTTTTATCATGCTACTAATGGTAGTTTTTGATGCATCCTCTCAGGAAGTCCGGCTTCTTGAAGGTGAAATTCTTTCCGATTCTATTTCGCCCTCAAATATCCATATCGTAAATCTTGATCTTGAAAATGGTACTACGAGCGATAGCTCTGGAAAATTTCAGATCTATGCAGCTAAAGGGGATCGTATTTTATTTTCATCGGTTCAGTTTGAAAACAGGGAAATTCTTATTACCCAGAAAATGTACAATTCAGGATACATAGTATTTACTCTAATTCCGGCCCGCAATGAATTGGATGAGATTCAATTAGATGATATCAGCTTATCCGGAAGACTTTCAGAAGATATTACCAGAATGCCTAAATCTAATTATGAAAAACTTGGATGGTCTTTTCCCAAGCCTAGAAGAACGAGTCTTGAATTAACTTCACATTCTGCTTACAATGGAGGGAACATTACAACACTAATAAATAGTATAAACGGAACATTCAAAAGTTTGGAGAAATCTGAAAAAAACAACCAAACTTCCATTTTGGTAAATAAAGGCCTGAATCTTGTAGGGAAAAGTTTCTTCATAAATCACTTAGAGATCGATGAGGATGAAATTATAAATTTTCTATTCTTTTGCTCGGAAGATGCAAGGTATAAAGAGTTGCTTTTCAGGGAAAGTGGTTTGAAACTGTCGCAATTTTTTGAAAAGAAAGTAGATTCTTTTAAAGAGTTGCGAGAACTGGATTAAAATCGCTTCTTTTGTGAAATCAAGATTAATCAAGAATATCTATAAAATTCAAAATTTGAAATTACACGATTTAAATACTTTCAAGACCATTAGTCTTATAAGTTTTATTTTCCTGTTTAGTCTACAAACGTATGCTCAGGAACCTTCAATTCTCCAGGGAAATTTAGAAGCAAATAATACCGATCTTGAAAAGATACATGTCATTAATCTGAATCTTGAAAAAGGAGCTGTTACAAATGCTAATGGCGATTTTCAGATTCTTGCCAATGAGAATGACAGTCTTTATATTTCTTCGGTTCAATTTGAAAATAAAACGGTGGTGGTGACAAAAGAGATGATCGCCTCAAAAAGTCTTAAGATCGTACTTCAGGATAAAATGAATGAGCTGGCAGAGGTGGTGATAGATGATATAAAACTTTCGGGATATTTGGCAAGCGACCTTACTAAAATATCGGTAAAGAATGTAGAAAGGAAGAATAAGCTTCAAAATGATTTAAATAGTTTTATTGCAAAGGATAAAAAACTAAATCCGTACGGCACACCGAATCCAGCCGGGGGTATTAGAATAGATAAGATAGCGGGAGCGGTAATTGATAAACTTTCTAAGAATGCAGATGGCCCAAGATATTATTCTCCCAAAGAACTTGCGAATAGAAGTATTGAAATTGTTGGTCATGAATTTTTCAGGGAAGATCTTAATTTGAATGAAAACGAGATCTGTAATTTCGCGTACTTCTGCACTGAAGACAGTCGTTTTAAGCGGCTTGTAATTAATAATAATGCCTTTGTACTTATTGAATATTTTCAGACTAAAATTGATGATTTTAAGGACAGACGAGGCTCTTCTTTAAATGCTTCCACGCAAATTCCGGGATAATATAAAAGTTATTAAACTATTTTAGCTTTCTAAAGTCATACAAGTGCAACTATTGAATTCTATTTTGGTTTGGTATTTGCTTTAAACTACTAGTGACAATGTAAAATCGCCAGAATCAAGTTTGGTATTCATAAAATTGAATATTTGCAATTTGCATTTCCCCGCTATGATAAACGAATTAAAAAATTAGATGAAAAGGACTTTTGCTCTTTTATTTGCACTTATATTTTTATCTTCTTTTACAACAAAAGATCATGAGACTTATTTAAGTGTCACAGAAATTGAATATAATAAGCCCAAAAAGAGTCTTCAGGTAATTTCCCGGGTTTTTATCGATGATTTTGAAGATGTTCTAAATAAAAGATACCAGAGGGATATAAGTCTTTCTTATAAGGCAGATCTGGAAACGCATAAAGGTCTTATGGAGAAATACCTTGATAAGAAATTAAAAATAACGGTAGACGGAAAGATTCTGGATCTAAAACTGTTAGGTAGTAAGTTTGATGCAGATCAAATTGTACTTTTTATTGAAGCTACCGGTGTTGATGATTTTAAAAAAGTGAGTGTGGAAAATCTTATTCTTACCGATCTTTTTGATAGCCAAAAGAATATAACACACGTAAAAAAAGGAGAGAAGATTGAAAGTATGCTACTTACCAAAGCGAAAGGCAACAGTAGCGTTATTTTTTAAAAAGCTTTCTTCCATAGAATTAAAAATACTTATTTTTAGCAACCTTAAATTAAAACAAAGTAAATGAAGAGATTAAACATGTTATGCTCTGTGTTTTTAATGTTTGTTTTCGCTGGTGTATCTGCACAGGATACTGAACAAGAGGAAACAAGACAAGAGGGGCACACAAACCAGAACAAATTCAGGCAAATGTATCAGGAGATGGCCACTCCAAACCAATACAGGACTGCCTCCGGAGCTCCGGGACCAGCTTATTACCAGAATGAGGCCGATTATAAAATGGATATCGTTCTTGATGATAAAAATTCAGTGCTTACGGGAGAAGAAACGATTACTTACCATAATAATTCTCCTGAGAACCTTGAATATCTTTGGGTTCAGTTAGATCAAAATATTCGTAAAAAAGATGCTCCAGCCCTTCAAAAAGATGGTGATGGTATGTCTCCTGTTAATACACCTGCAAGATTTGCGAGTAATTATATGCAAGAAGCTTTTGACGGTGGTTTCAATATCAAAGAAGTTTCAAAAGACGGTGCTGCTTTAAAATACACCATTCATCAAACAATGATGCGTATAGATATGGCGCAACCATTAAAGTCTGGCGAAAGTTATACCTTCAAAATCAACTGGTCCTACAATGTTAATAATCATGTAACTAATCGTGCGCGTTCTGGGTATGAATTTTTTGATAAAGACGGGAATAAAGCATACGTTATCGCACAGTTCTTTCCTAGAATGGCGGTTTACAATGATGTAGAAGGTTGGCAAAACTATCAGTTCTGGGGTAATGGTGAATTTGCACTTCCATTCGGAGATTACGAAGTGAATATCACAGTTCCTGCAGATCATGTGATGGAGGCCACAGGGGAACTTCAGAATAGAAAGGACGTGTATTCTAAAGATATGATGAAGCGTTATGAGCAGGCTAAAAAATCTTATGACAAGCCTGTGATGATCGTTACCCAGGAAGAAGCAGAAGCTGCAGAAAAAGGTTTTTCGAACAAAACAAAAACCTGGACCTACAAGGCAGACATGGTTCGTGATTTTGCATTTTCAACTTCCAGAAAATTCATTCTTGATATGATGGCAGTAGATGTGATGGGGAAAGATGTGATGGCTGTTTCTCTATATCCTAAGGAAGGAAATCCACTTTGGGAAGAATGGTCTACTAAGGTAGTAGCAAGCACACTAAAAAGTTATTCTGAACACACGTTCCAGTATCCATATCACAAAGCAGTTTCAGTTCATGCGAAGAATCAGGGGATGGAATATCCCATGATCTGCTGGAATTATGGCCGTCCAGATGAAGAAGGAAATTACAGTGATCGTACTAAATTTGGAATGATGAGTGTGATCATACATGAGGTTGGACATAATTTCTTCCCAATGATCGTAAATTCAGACGAGCGCCAGTGGGGATGGATGGATGAAGGTATAAACACTTTTGTTCAATACGTGGCAGAACAGGAATTTGCAGAAGCGTACCCTGAGGCAATTGCTCCAAATAGCAAATATCCTTCAAGAAGAGGAGAGCCAAGTAAGATTGTTCCTTACATGAAAGGAAACCAGGATTATATTTCTCCAATTATGTCTAACCCGGAACAGGTACACCAATTAGGAAACAACGCCTATGGGAAACCTGCAACGGCGCTGAATATTCTTCGTGAAACTGTAATGGGGCGTGAACTTTTCGATTATGCGTTCGCTACGTATTCTCACAGATGGATGTTCAAACACCCAACTCCTGAAGACTTTTTCCGTACTATGGAGGATGCTTCAAGTATAGATCTTGACTGGTTCTGGAGAGGATGGTTCTACACTACAGATAATGTAGATATAGGAATTAAAGAAGTGAATAAGTATTATGTCACCGATACTCCAACAAAAGCCGGAAAAGAAATGTTGAAGAGATATGGTACAACTCCTGAAGAAACAAAAGCACTTTATGTAGTTACCGAAGATGATGAAGAATTTAGTGAAGACATGAAAAATAAATCTTTAACTGAAAATTCAGAAACGCTTCAGGCTTATTTGATGGATAACTTTAGTGAAGAAGAAAGAAAAAATCTTAAAGCGCCAAAGTATTTCTATCAGGTTGTTTTTGAAAAACCAGGTGGACTTGTGATGCCATTGATTATTGAAGTGGCTTATGCTGATGGTACTTCAGAAAAGATCACCTATCCGGTACAGATCTGGAGAAAGAATGATAAAGTGATAAGTAAAGTGATCCCTTCTAATAAAGAAATAAAAAGTATTACAGTAGATCCAGACCTTGAAACGGCAGATGTTGACGTTAATAACAATAGCTGGCCTAAAAATGAGAATAAGGATGAATTTGAAGAATTCAAAGATTCTACTCAGGACTAAATTTTGAGGTAATAATATTTAAGCCGACTTTAACGAGTCGGCTTTTTTTATGCTTAGATTTGTATTTATATTTGTCACACTATGCATACGTTACCTTTATTTATTAGTGGAGCTGAAATTGCTTTTATCATGTTTATCCTGGTAATGGTATTTGGAGCTGATAAGATTCCGGATATCGCCAGAGGCTTAGGAAAGGGCATGAAATCTATTAGAAATGCCTCAAATGATATTAAAAGTGAAATTCAAAAAAGTGCCGATAAACAGGGCATTAATACAGATTTCACTAAAGATGTTAGAGGAGAGATAGATAAGGTGAAGGAAGATATAGATGAAATTACCGGTTCAGTAAGACGTAAGCCCTAAATTTTAGTTTAGATGTGGGAGCAAATTCAGCAATGGGATAGAGAGCTCTTTGTATATCTTAATAGCCTAGGTATTGAAAGGTATGATACCTTTTGGATCTTTGTTACCGATCCTCGACATTGGATTCCTCTTTATTTATTATTCTTTCTATTTTTCTTTTTAGCCTTTCACTGGAAAAAAGCTGTGTTTTCATCCATGTTTTTGCTTGCAACCGTATTTACTACCTGGGGATTTACCAATCTGGTTAAGGGAATTGCTGTTAGGCTGCGACCTAATAATACTCCTGAATTGATCGATGTTATTCGAATACTCCAGGAACCCACCAATTATAGTTTTTTCTCGGGGCATTCCTCCACTTCTTTTGCAGCCACCACTTTTATAGTTCTCGTACTCACCCAAAAGACGAGATGGATATCCCTGGCTTATATCTGGCCAATAATATTTGTGATGAGCCGTATTTATGTGGGAGTACATTATCCCGGTGATATTATCGTAGGAATGATCGTGGGAATTATAATGGCAATTATCTTTTATAGACTTTATGAAAGATCAGGAAGAAGACTTTATTAAAGTACACGTGTTAGGGTAAGTCCGTCTCTAATTGGTAGTATAACGCTTTCTACTCTCTTATCTTCTGCTAGTAATTTATTGTATTCCAGTAGCGCCCGGGTAGACTCGTCATCATTTCTTACTTCTTCTACTACCTTTCCAGACCAAAGAACATTGTCAGATAAAATAATGCCTCCGGGATTCATTTTATCAATGATCAGTTCGAAATATTTTGAATAGTTTGGCTTGTCTGCATCAATAAAAACCAGATCAAATTTCGAATCGATATTGGGTATAATCTCAGTTGCATTTCCTAAATACTGTTTGATCTGCGATGCATATTCAGATTGGGTAAAATATTTTTTCTGAAAGTCATAAAGTTCTTCGTTCACGTCTATCGTATGTAGTAGTCCGTTCTTAGCTAATCCTTCAGCAAGACATAGCGCAGAGTAACCGGTATAAGTGCCAATTTCAAGAATAGCATCTGGTGTTTTCATTTTAGCGAGAAGACTTAGCACTCTACCTTGGTAATGGCCGCTAAGCATCCTTGGTTGCATTACTTTTTGATTGGTCTCTCTATTCAATTGAGCAAGCAACTTTGGCTCAGCTTGTGAATGAGCTACTATATAATCATCTATGGCTTCGGGTAAAAAATGCATGCTGTAATTTTTTGACAAAATTAAAGATTTTATGCGGTGTTTCCGTCCTGTGTCTTTTAAAACGAAATTGTATTTTTACGAAAAATTTCAACTATGCAATTCGAGAATTCCAGGGAATTTGCCAGGAAACTAGATAAGGAAGATAAAATTTCAAAATATAGGGATGAGTTTATTTTTCCGAAAGTGAATGGCAAAGACGTAATTTATTTTGTTGGAAATTCACTGGGGCTTCAGCCTAGATCGGCAAAGAAATATGTAGATGAGATCATGAAAGACTGGGCAGAACTTGCTGTTGAGGGTCATTTTTATGCTGATAAATCCTGGTGGGATTATCATGAACGTTTTTCTGAAAAGCTGGCAAAAGTGGTAGGGGCAAATGCTTCTGAAGTCACCGTAATGAATACACTTACTGTAAATCTTCATCTACTGATGGTTTCATTCTATAGGCCAGAAGGCAAACGGTATAAAATTATTTGTGAAGAAAAGGCTTTTCCAAGCGATCAATATATGATCTCGAGTCAGGTGCGTTTCCATGGCTACGATCCTTCAGATGCGATTGTGGAAATTAAAAAACGGAACGGAGAAAATAATTTTAGAACAGAAGATGTTCTAGCAAAAATAGAAGAAGTAGGAGAGGAGTGTGCTCTTGTTCTAATTGGAGGTGTAAACTACTATACCGGACAGGTATTTGATATGGAAGCCATAACAGAGGCCGGCCATGATATTGGCGCCTTCGTTGGTTGGGATCTGGCCCATGCTGCCGGAAATATCGAGCTTAAATTGAGCGAGTGGAACGTAGATTTTGCTGCATGGTGCAGCTATAAATACATGAATTCCGGTCCTGGAAATGCTTCGGGATGTTTTATTAATAAGAAATATCATAATAAGAAGGATATTCCAAGATTTGAAGGCTGGTGGGGTCATAATAAGGAGCGTCGATTTTTAATGGAACCAGAATTTCAACCTGAGGTTACCGCAGATGCCTGGCAGATAAGCAATGCCCCTATTCTTGCTATGGCGCCCTATTTAGCATCATTAGAGATGTTTGATGAAGTGGGAATGCCGGCTTTGATCGAAAAGAGAAATAAAATTGTGGCCTATCTGGAATTTGTGCTTCACGAAATTGACAAAGATGTAGAGAGTACTTTTGAAATTATTACTCCTGTAGATCAGGATAAGAGGGGGACACAGTTATCAGTGTTCTTACATGGTGAAGGCAAAGAGCTTTTCAATTATTTAATGAAGCAAGGTGTAATTACCGACTGGCGGGAACCCAATGTTATTAGACTTGCTCCCGCACCTTTTTATTGTTCTTTTGAAGATATGTATGAGTTTGGACAGATCTTAAAAAAAGGGATTTTGAATAAGTAGTATAAAAAAAAGGAGGCTCCAGCCTCCTTTTTTCTTTTAATAGATATGATCTTTATTCAACAGAAATATCTGTAAAATAAAGCTGAAAATTACCATCTTCAGATTTATGCATTTTGGAGATCTTAACTCCATTAAAATCCTCATAATCTTCCCAGGTTGTTGCCATTTCTCTATCTCCATCAGCAGCTTTATATACCCATTCCTGTATCATATAATCCTTGTTAAAGTAGATATCATAACTATCACCTGGTGTATAACCTCCCTCGGCAGGGAAACTTGCCGTTAGCATTTGCATTTCTTCGTTGCTTATTGGAGCTTTTGCTGTTTTAACTTCACTTAAATCTGCATTAGACCATTTAAGCTGATATGGAAAAAGCAGCCAGTAAGAATCGTTTATAAAACGCTGGTCTATATACTCTTTGTCTTTGGCCAGACTATCCTTTTTTACGTAACTCATGGTAGAGTCTTTTTCTGTTAGACTTATCTTGCCACTCTTAATATTCCATGCCCATGATCTTTCTGAACGGATCGTGTCATTTACTTTTACATTAAAAGTGAATTTCAGTTTACTGATACTGTCAAAATTTTCAAAACCATTGGCCATGGCAATTTTTTCATGTACTTCAAGATTTGGATCTTTTTTTATTTTTTCCTGTTCTTTTTTGTTTTCATTACAGGAGATCATAAGCACACTCATGATCGCTACAAATACTAATTTTTTCATTGAGAGTTAGTTTTTTTTTAAAGATACTAAATATGCAGTTTATAACGCATTGATACTCATGCCGCCATCAGCAATTATATTTTGTCCCGTTATAAATGAGGATTTATCCATTGCTAAAAACGTAATAATAGAGGAAATCTCTTCAGCTTCCGCTACTCTTTTTAGGGGAGTTCTTTTTAGAATTGAATCCATTTTCTCCTGGTTATGGAGGTAACCTTCAGTTAACGGAGTTTTAGTGAACCATGGAGAAACAGCATTTACTCTAATACCATCGTTAGCCCATTCTACCGCAAGGCTTCTGGATTGCTGTAGTAATCCAGATTTGGACATAGCGTAAGGTGTTCCCGTGCCAACATCCTGTATAGCTGCGGAAGAGGCCACGTTGATAATAGATGCATTCCGCGATTCTTTTAAGAATGGATATAAGGTTCTGCTAATTTGGAAAGGAGCTACTAAGTTGATCTCAAGCACTTCTCTAAATTCTTCGTCTGAATAATCTTTGGCTTGCTTTCTAATATTGATTCCAGCATTATTTACCAGAACATCTAAAATTTTCCAGTTTTCAGTGATCCATTCTGCAATTTTCGTTATATCTTCTTTTTTTGCTGAATCTGCAACCATTCCCGTTACTTTGTAACCTTCTTTCTTAAGTTGATTCTCTAGTAATTGTACTTCCTCTTCATTCCTGGCGGTAAATAGAACTTCAGCTTCCAGCTCTAAAAACTGTATTACTGTAGCCTTGCCAATTCCTTTTGTACCTCCTGTAATAAGTGCTTTTTTATTTTTTAATTTCCACATAAGCTAAACGTTATGGTGTATTTAAGTGAAATAAAAAACCCTTTGATCGCTCAAAGGGTTGTATAAAATTTTCAACTATTTTAAAGTCGTCTTCCGGTTAGTAACTTATAAAGTATAAGAATAACGGCCAGAACTATTAAAATGTGAATAATACTTCCAAGGTCTGGGAATGCAAAATATCCCACAAGCCATCCAATTACCAGTAAAACGATAATAAGCCAAATTAAATCTCTCATGTCAGGTTGATTTTTAGGCATGCACAAGGCCTGCCGTTGGTTAATATTAAATATTAGTTAGTTAAATTGTTGATCAATTCTCTTACTAATTTAGATAATTGATGGAGCGCTATGGGCTCATTTAACCTTGATTTAACTTTAGTTGCTAAAAAGTCTTCGGATTAGAAATAATTTTATGGGCTTTCTCTCGTATTTTTTTTATTTCCTCCGGATCCTTCTTGTTCATTAGGCTCAGCATCATTTTCATTCGTTGATTATCTCTAAATTTTTCTCTTTTGGAATCGAGGAAATTCCAATAAAGACTGTTAAAAGGACAGGAATCTTCTCGCGTCTTTTTATTTACATTATAATGATATTTTTTACAATAATTGCTCATTTTTATTTTTTCGGCATTTCTCACTACAATATTTTATAATTTCCCAGTTTTTCTCCCATTTCTTTCGCCATGTAAAAGGCCTTTGACATACAGGACATATTTTCTCGGGGAGGTTTTCTTTTTTTACATTTCTCATTGTTCATTTTCCTTGCTGAAAAATGATTTTACTTCCTGGCCCGGGCGAGCATAATGAAACCTGTCCAGCAGACTTGGTAAGGAATAGCCGTCTAATCCATTTACCGCTACCGTTCCGGCATCATCCAGTCTAAGCCAGCCATCTGGCATTTGAATTCCTTCGTCAAAATAAATATGTTCAATTGCCGCTACCACTAGGAGAGTATTATTCTCTTTTATTTCATATTCGTTGAGGTATGTACAGCCTAATTTAATTTCAGACTGCTGAACATAGGGAGCATGAAAATTGTTCAAATACACTTCGTTGAGTCCGGTTTTATGAAATTCAGAAATATCTTCTTCATATTTTGCTGCCGTTTGATGGGCTCTTTCAATCATTTTCTCGTGAATATGATTCACTGTGAAGTAAGAAGTTTCTTTGATATTATTATATGTATTTCTTGCTACGCTTAGAGGTCTGGTCACAAAACCGAGCATAGCGGGATTACTGCCCATGTGGGTTACCGAACTAAAAACGGCGACATTTGGAGTACCTTTTTTAGATTTTGTGGCAATGAGGTTTGCAGATTTATAACCTGTACAGCTATTTATTAAATTTAAACGGAAGATCTTTTCCATTTCTTTGATGTCATTCGCGCTAATATGCTTCATAAAAAAAGGTCAGTTTTTTAACTGACCTTAATTTATTGAAAACAGCCTGAAACAGCTGTTAATGTATTTTTAAATTAATCCTGAGTTTCCATTTTATTAATGGCCATCTCATATTCTTCCATTGCTTCTCTAATCGCATCAATATTGTCTGAAGCTTTCTGGTGAGCATCTTCCATTACCTTTTCAAGGTTTTTGTCTGGGTGCTCAAATAAATCTGTGATCACATGATTAATTTTATCAATAATACTACTTTGAGTGTTCTTGATATCTTCCAGTCTATTTAAGGTAGACCTCATGTGGTCAAGTTTCGCCTGATCCATAATTTATCTGTTTTTAGTTACTCTAATTTACCGCTAGATTTAGAGGGTCCAAAGATTCTTAACAGGTTTTAAAACAGCTTTATAAAAAAATTATGATACTTTTTCTTCTTTAAAAGCCGGATAATCTGTGTATCCTTCTTTACCGGGCGTATAGAAAGTATCCTGATCGGGCTCTGCTAATGGCCATTTATTTTCAAATCGCTTTGGAAGATCGGGATTAGAGATAAACCATTTTGCATAAGAAACCAGGTCTGCATCTCCTTCTTCAATCACTTTATTTCCAGATTCACGGTCAAAGCCAGCATTTATCATAAGGGTTCCCTTATAAATTTTTCGATAATGCTTGGCAATTTCAGTCTCCAGATATGGGACATGGCTTACATCGGTAAAAGGTTCAGAAAGATGAACATAAGCAAGATCATAAGCATTCAGTTTTTCAATAATATAATCGAATGTGGGAATACTTTCTTCGCTGGCAACAATACCGAAGGATTTATGAAGAGATGGGTTGAATCTACAGCCAATTTGATTTTCAGGCCATATTTCGCTTATCGCTTCCAGTATATCAAAGAAAAACCGGGCTCTATTCGGGATGTTTCCCCCATAATCATCTGTTCGTTGATTCGCGTTTTTATTAAAAAATTGATGAATAAGATATCCGTTTGAAGAATGTATTTCTACCCCATCAAATCCTGCATCTTTAGCCATTTTAGCTGCCTGCTTGAATTCCTGAATGGTTTCCTGTATTTCCTGAATGCTCATTTCTTTAGGTTCTGTTGTTTTTTCAAAACCTTCTGGAGTATATACCTGCTCATTAGGATTTATGGCACTTGGAGCTATGGGTTTGTTTCCATTATGAAATTTAGGGTGGGAAATACGTCCAACATGCCATAGCTGTATAAAGATTTTGCCATCTTTTTCATGCACAGCTTCTGTCACTTTTTTCCAGCCCTCAACCTGTTCCAGCGAGTGAATTCCCGGCGTGTTCACATATCCAACACCTCTTTCAGAAACCTGTGATCCTTCGGTGATAATGAGTCCGGCGCCCGCTCTTTGAGTATAATATTTTACGTGCATATCTGTAGGAGCGTTTTTTGGATTATCTGCCCTGCTTCTGGTCATTGGAGCCATGATCACTCTGTTCTTTAGAGTGAGGTTTCCAAGTTTGAAAGTCTGTAAAAGTGCTTGTTGTTCTGTATTCATATCTTTTTTCTCTTAAAATTAGCAGTTCTCATTCTTCTTCGCTGTTAATTAAATTATAAATGAAGAACAGGTCTTCTGGCATTCCTAATATGAAGAGATGTAAGCCTGTTTCATAATATTTAAGTAATTTCGCAACTAGAAATAACTGCAATCTCCAGGCAATTTTTAAACCTCTGCCGGGATGTACTTTCAAACCAATTCATGCAAAAAGAAAAAGATGTAGCAATTGTAGGATCAGGACTTGTGGGATCGCTACTGGCTATTTTCCTGAGAAAACAAGGGCATAAAGTCACTGTATTTGATCGAAGACCAGATGTAAGAAAGGTTCAATTTTCTGGAAGGTCTATTAATCTTGCCATGTCTAACAGGGGTTGGAAGGCATTGCGTGAGGCTGGGATAGAGGATGAGATCAGGGATCTGGCACTACCTTTAGATAAAAGAGCTATGCATGTAGAAGATGAGCCGGTTTACTTTCAAAATTACGGTGAAGAGGGGGAGGCTATTTATTCAATCTCGAGAGGTGTTTTAAATAGAAAAATGATAGATCTGGCTGAGGCTGCCGGCGCCGATTTTCGATTTGAAGAAAAGATATGGGATGTAGATATGAAGGCTGCAAAGCTTTATACTGGAGAATCTGAAAAAAGTGTCTGGAAAGAATATCAGTTTGATCTCATATTTGGAGCAGATGGTGCTTTTTCCAGAGTCCGTCACAAGATGCAACGACAGAGCAGGTTTAATTATTCACAGCACTTTATAGACGTTGGTTACAAAGAACTTACCATTCTTGCAAATGAGGACGGGACGCATAAATTAGATGATTCTTCTTTCCATATATGGCCAAGGGGAAATTTTATGCTTATAGCCATGCCTAATCTTGATGGTACGTTCACCTGTACCCTGTTTATGCCATTTGAAGGTGAAACTTCTTTTGAAAGTATAAAAACTGAACAGCAAGCAGATGCATTTTTCGAGAATTACTTTCCAGACATAAAAGATGAAATCTCTAATTTAAAAAAGGATTTCTTCAAGAACCCAACCAGTGCTATGGTTACAATTAAATGTTTCCCATGGTCCTATTTTGATAAAATTACGCTCGTTGGAGATTCAGCCCACGCAATCGTGCCATTTTACGGACAGGGGATGAATGCTGGTTTTGAAGATATTTCAGTACTTAATGAAAAGATTAATAAATACGGAAACGACTGGGAACAGATTTTTGAGGAATATCAAACGGAAAGAAAACCCAATGCCGATGCAATTGCAGAACTGAGCTATAGAAATTTTGTGGAAATGAGCAGTAAGACTGCAGATCCACTATTCTTACTTCGTAAAAAGATCGAGAAGAAATTTGCTCAGGATCATCCAGAGCTTTGGACACCTTTATACTCCAGGGTTACATTTTCAGACAAAGCATATTCAGAAGCTCTGAAAATTGGTGATTATCAACGAGGAATTATGGATGAGGTAATGAAAATATCCCAGATAGAGAAGAAGTGGGACAGTAAAGAAGTAGAGGATAGGATGATAGATCTTATTAAGAAATAAAAAAAAAGCTGCCATTTGGCAGCTTTTAATTTTTAATGAGCATCCTCCTTTAAAATATCGGGGAACTTAGCTTTAAATCTATTTAATCTTGGAATAGAGACTCCCTGAATATATGGGTTTTGAGGATTGTTCTTTTCGTAGTTCTGGTGGTAGTCTTCTGCTATCCAGAATTTTTGAAAAGGTAAAATCTCTGCTGCAATTGGTTTATCATAATTTTTTGCAACTTCAGCTTTTACTTCTTCTATAATTTTCTTTTGTTGAGCATTCTGGAAAAATATGATAGAGCGATACTGCGAGCCTCTGTCTGGTCCCTGACCGTTTACCTGAGTTGGATCCTGGGAGCCAAAATAAACCTGAACCAGAGTTTTGAAACTTACTACTTCTGGATCATAAATAACTTCAACTGCTTCCGCATGTCCGGTTTTACCGGTATTGCTAGATTCATATGTAGGATTTTTGGTATGACCACCGGCATAGCCGGAAATAGATTCCTGGACACCCTCCACGCTTTCATAAATTGCTTCAACACACCAAAAACAGCCACTTGCAAAATAGGCTTTCTCCATACCGTTTTCAGCAGGTACACTAACTGGTTCTGCATTAGCGATTTCGGGATTTGTAACAACATTGTCTTTTGTTTGATTTCCACAAGCTAATACAACGAGGCTGATAAAATTTAATAATAAGAATTTCATGATTATTTCTTTTTGTAAGTTCCTTCAAGTGTCTTTTTACCATATAAGGCATAATCAACAGCTATTTTTCCATCAATAGAAAAACCTTTCCAGTCAAGTTTAAATCCATTGGGACTGGGACTTAAGACTGCAATAGGCGTACCAGTTTCAAATTTGTCCCATGGAATTTCCGTATCAGTATTGCCAGAAGATTTACCTGAGTAGTAAATGCCTATGTTATTCCCGTTTTGCTCGAAGCGGCCATTAATATATAACTCACCCTCTGTAAGACATAATTCTGAAGTGCCGTTTATATTAACATCAATACAATAGCATTTGCAGTTAAAATCTTCCTGTTCATCATTTTTAACGTAAAGACCTGAAATGCTGTTAGAGGTTTGATCGTTGTTTTCTAAGCGATCTGTTTTGCTTTCGCTATCTTCAGATTCAGAAGAATCTGACTTTATCTTTTGATCTTCTAAAGTATAATCTAAATCATCTTGAGATGAAGTAGATTCATTTTGTTCCTGCTTATTTTCAGAAGCCTCGTCCTTTTTTGAATCATTACAGGCGGTTAGTGAAAAGAAAAAGCACAAAATAATTAATAAAGTTCTCATAATAAACGAATTGGGTTAGCTAAAGATAGCCTATATAATAGCGTTTATTGTGAAATACTTGTTAATCCAATAAAATAAAGGGGGGAATAGATATATCAAAAAAAAAACTGCCTGAAAAACTTTTGCTTCAGATCCTCAGATCTTACTGTTATTTTTCAGGCAGCTTAAGATTTTAAATTTTCAGGAGAAGCTTAGAACTTCTTGAACATACCAGCCATTTTCTCCTGTTCTTCTTTTGCAAGATCTTCATCTACAAGGATTCTTCCACTGTGCTCATCGGTAATGATCTTTTTGCGACCCGCAATTTCCATGATCACCTGTGGAGGGATCGTAAAGAAAGAACCTCCTGAAGCCCCACGCTCTACCGGTACTACCGCCAGTCCATTTTTAACGTTGCTTCTTATTCTTTTATAAGCAGTCACAAGTCTTTCTTCGATGTTCTTCTCGTATTCCTGAGATTTATCAATAAGTGCCTGCTCTTCTTTTTCAGTTTCTTTTAAGATCTCATCAAGTTCACTCTTCTTATGCTTAAGGTGCTCCTGGCGCTCAGAAAGTTTCTCTTTTGTTTGAGTGATCACTTCTTTCTTCTGCTCGATCTTTGCTTTGTATTCTTTGATGTGCTTTTCTGAAAGTTCTATTTCCAGTTCCTGAAACTCCACCTCTTTACTTAGTGCATTAAATTCTCTGTTATTACGAACATTTTTCTGTTGGTCAGAGTATTTTTTGATGGTAGTCTTAGACTCCTCAATCTGGTTCTTTTTGTTCTTGATGTCATTGTCAATAACTTCAATATCTGCATCCAGTTTTTCCAGGCGCCTGTTTAAACCTGCTACTTCATCTTCCAGATCTTCAACTTCCAGAGGTAATTCACCACGCACGTTTCTAATTTCGTCAATTCGCGAATCCACCAACTGAAGATCGTACAGTGATCTTAACTTCTCTTCTACAGTAACATCGTTTTTTTTCGCCATATTATAAATAATGTATTGGATTGGTATTTGTATCTGCTAAAATAAGTGCAAAACTACTAATTTTTTTGCTAAGAAAAGAATATAGTAAATTTTTTGTAAACTGTTCACTTTCATAGTGTCCAATATCTGCCAGTACCAGCTTTTCCTCGGCTTTATAGAAATCATGGTACTTGAGATCTGCGGTTATAAAAATATCTGCACCTGCAGCCCTGGCATTTTCAATGGCGAAAGCACCACTTCCACCAAGTACTGCCACTTTTTTAATAGGTTTATCTAATAATTTAGAGTGCCTTACACAACCTGTTGTAAAAGTCTCTTTTAAATGGTTTAAAAAGTTTTTTTCATCGGCAGGGGAGTTAAGCTCACCAATCATTCCCATTCCAAGATGCTGGTTTTTATTTTCCAGAGAATGTATCTCATACGCGACTTCCTCATAAGGATGGGCAATAAAAAGATTTTTTAGGATTTTCGATTCTAAATGAGAAGAAAATGTGATTCCAATCTGTATTTCTTCTTCAAAATGAATTTTTCCTTTTTCTCCTATCACCGGATTTGATACCTCATTTCCTTTAAAACTTCCTTTTCCTGAAATATTAAAGCTGCAATTGTCATAATTACCAATGCTTCCTCCATTTGCTTTAAAAAGAGCCTCTCGTACTTCTTCAGCATTTTTAGCCGGAACAAAAGTGGTGAGTTTTTTTATAGAATCTCTTCGCGGAATTAGGATCTTTCTGTTTACAAGTCCCAATTTTTCTGAAATCATGTCATTTACACCCTTGTACTGATTATCTAGAGCTGTATGAATAGCGTAAATAGCAATATCATTTTTTATGGCCTTAAGCACTGTTCTTTCAACATAATCTCTACCGGTTAATTTTTTTAATCCTGAAAAAATTATCGGGTGAAAACTGATAATCAAATTACAGTCTTTTGAGATCGCTTCCTCTACGGTTGCTTCTAATGTATCTAAAGTAATGAGTGCGCCTTTTACTTCTGCTGAAGAATCGCCCACTAGCAGGCCTACATTATCAAAATCTTCGGCATATTTTATAGGAGCAAAATCCTCAATTAGACTAATTACCTCCTGTATGATCATAATTTAATATTTTAGCATTCAGTTTGCCCGTATGAGAAAAAAGAATGTGTAAAATAACTACATGTTTCATTTTTCTCTGATCTTTCAAAGATAAATATTATAGAAAGCCTTTCATGTCGAATCTCAGAAAATTACTTTATCCTTTTTCAGTTTTGTATCATGGAATTACCGGGATGAGGAATGTTTTGTATGACCGGAATGTACTTAGATCTAAATCTTATGATTTTCCTGTAATATGCGTTGGCAATTTGAATACGGGCGGTACCGGCAAATCACCAATGATAGAGTATTTGTTGGACCTTCTGAAAAAAGATCATGTAACAGCAATATTGAGCAGGGGCTACAAGCGGCAAAGTAAAGGTTTTAGGTTAGTCGAAATTGAAGATGCTGCTATAATAACTGGAGATGAGCCCCTTCAGTTCAAAAATAAATTTCCGCAGAGCATTGTAGCGGTTGATGCAAATAGGAGGGAGGGAATTGAAAAACTGATCAACTATTTCCCAGATGTTATTCTTTTAGATGATGCGTTCCAGCATAGAAAAGTAGAGGCGGGATTTAATATCTTATTAACTTCATACAGTGATCTGTACGTTAATGATCTTCTATTGCCCGGTGGAAATTTAAGAGAATCAATTTCCGGTGCCAGCAGGGCTGAAGTAATAGTAGTTACAAAGTGTCCAGAAGATCTTTCGATGGAAGATATGGATAAAATAGAGAGGCTATTAAAACCTCTGCCTCATCAAAAAGTATATTTCACTTCTATAGGTTATTCAGATAAGATTTTTTCAGAAACAGAAAGTTTACTTCTAGAGGATATTAAAGCTTATAACTATACTCTTGTTACCGGAATTGCAAATCCAAAACCGTTAATAAGCTATCTTGAAGAAAAAAGGATTAAGCTGGAACATAAAAAATTCCCAGATCACCATAATTTTAGTGCTAAAGAATTAAAGCAACTCAAGCATCTGCCGGGAATTATTACTACAGAAAAGGATTATATGAGATTAAAGGATAAGCTGGTTTCTAAAACCCTGTTCTATCTTCCAATACGGGTAAATTTTTTAAAAGATAAGGAAGGTTTTAATTCTCAAATTTTAAACTTTATAAATAAAAAATGAGGTGCGAAAACACCTCATTTTATTTCTGGCTAATTCAAACTATATACTCATTTTTCTCTATATAATTCTACTAGCCTTTTTGTTTACAAAGCCCGTGCCAAATAGTCTAAGCCATTGTTTCTCTGGCTGCTAAGTATTTATTGATCTTGTGAAAGAATTCTTCAGTCTTATAGGGTTTTGGAATAATGTCATTAAATCCATTTAGGTAGAATTCATCCAGATTATCATCAAGAGTTACCGCCGTTAAGGCGATAATAGGGATTTCGGTATCAAATTTTCTTATCTCAATGGTTGCTTCAATCCCGCTAATTCCAGGCATATGAATATCCATAAGAATTAGATCAAAATCATTATTGTTTACCTTTTCAATAGCAATACTTCCATTATCAGCCACATCACAAATTACCTTGTTCTTTTCAAGAATTTTTCGGGTGATCATTTGATTGATCTTGTTATCCTCAACAACAAGAATTCGCTTGTTTTTCATGATCTCATTTGTTGGCTTTGGATCTTCAATTTTTGCTGTTTCCTGTAGTACGGTATTTATAGCTTCAGCTTCCGGTGCTTCAAAATCAAGTTCAAAAGTGAATTTGGAGCCTTTACCCAGTTCACTTTCAAGCTCAATTTCACTATTAAGAAGACTTAGCAGATTTTTAACAATAGAAAGGCCTAAGCCGGTCCCGCCAAATTTTCTGTTGATCTGAGTAGAGCCCTGAGTGAAATTCTCGAAAATAGCTTTTTGCTTCTCCTTACCAATACCTTCTCCATTATCTTTGATCTCAAAGAAGAGAGAAACTATCTTATCTCTTTGTTTTGTTTGTTTTACTGAAATCCATATGTCCCCGTCCTCAGTAAACTTAATAGAGTTTCCTAGTAAATTGATAAGGATCTGAGATATTTTTAATGGATCTCCAACCAGTTTCTTTGGAATTTTTTCATCAAAATCGAAATGGATCTTGGTATTCTTTTCGTCCGCAGAATTTTTTAGAGCAATAAGTACATCAGACATTCTTTTTTCCAGATCGAAATTAGATTTTACAATTTCAACCTTATTTGCTTCAAGTTTGTTAAGATCCAGAATATTGTTGATGAGAGATAATAAATACTCTCCAGAGAACTTTAAAGAATTTAGATGTTCTTTCTGGCTCTCTGTGGGGCTTTCTTCGAGCAGAAGATGCGTAAGGCCTGTTACCGCATATAAGGGAGTTCTTAGCTCATGTGTAATGGTTGTTAAGAATTGAGCTTTAGCAAGGGAGGCTTTTTCTGCGTTTTCTTTGGCTAGAATTAACTCTGAATTTTTCTTTTGAAGCAGCTCATTGGCTCTTGCTCTCAGGTTATTATTCTTATAAAGTGATAAGGTTAATAAAGAGAGAATTGTGATAAGCGCAACACTTAAAATCGTTGTAAGTTTATTCACCTTCAGGGTTCTTTCCTGTTCAGCATTTTGCATAGTGAGCTCATCCAGAGTGCTTTTTAAGGCATCTACTCCAGCTCGTTCATTTGCTTCTGTTTGAAGCGCCTCTTTATTGATATTGAATACATATTCCCGGACTTCATTATTTTTTTGTAAATAGTCCAGAGCTGCAGCATGGTTATTTCTTTCTTCAGAAATCTCACTTAAAAGACCATAAGTATACATGGTCATCCCTGTATACTTGCCAGTTTTCGCAAGTTCTAAACCCTTTAATGCAGCTTTTTCAGATTTTTCAAAAAGCCCCTCGTACCAGTAAGCCCTGGCTAAGAAATAATAAAGTCTTGAAAGTTCATATTTGTTATCGCTGTCCTCAAGGTAAACTTCGGCGTTATTTAACTCAGATAAAGCTCTATTTCTTAAATTGTCCTTATTCAGGTATATTACGGCCTTGTTTAAAGAAATAATGCCTAACTGTTCCTCGTTTTCCTCAGCTTCATAATAGGTTTTAGCAAGATCAAGATATTTTAATGCCCGCTCTGTTTCACCTTTAGAATTAAGGATCTTGGAATAGAGTACATAAGAATAAGCTAATCCTGATTGATCGTTAATTTCGCGTTGTATAGAAATAGCCCTCTCCAGCTGGGTAATACCCTCGTCGTATTTATGTCTGACCTGATACATCCTTGCAAGGATTCCACTTGTAAGTGCTATGTAACGTTTATGGTCTATTTCCTTGGCGTACTCCAGAGATTTATTTAATTGTTGCTGCGCTTTATCAAAATCCATCATATCGACAGAATTTTCTGCTTTGGCCAACAACTCCCTGATCTGTTCAGGCTTAGGTTTGATGCTATCTTCCCCTGATTCCTGGAAACCAAAGGTGATAAAACAACAAAAAAGTAAAACAATAAGCTTTAAGTTCTTCATTCGGGAAAATAGCTAGAAGCTGTTAATGTGGTTAAATATAGCTATTTATCGTTAATGAGTGAAATTAAATCGATAAGACGATTAGAGTATCCTATTTCATTGTCATACCAACCTATCAATTTCACCAGCTTGTTCCCGATGACAGAAGTCATTTGAGCGTCAAAAATACAACTGGCGCTACGGTCTAAAATATCTACAGAAACTATAGGATCTTCAGTGTATTCAATAATTCTTTTTAAAGATCCCTGAGACGCCTCTTTAAATAACGCATTTACTTCGGCGATAGAAGTGTCTTTTTTTACATTTAAAGTCATGTCGGTCAAAGAACCATTGGCAACCGGAACTCTAATTCCGCAGCCTCCAATCACATCACTTAAATTTGGGAAAATACTGGTTAATGCTTTCGCTGCACCGGTGGTTGTGGGGATGATAGATTGTGCGGCGGCACGACTCCTTCTTAGGTCTTTGTGCGGTTTATCATGCAAACTCTGGTCTGATGTATAAGAATGTATGGTTGTGATATACGCCTGTTTAACTTCCAGATGATCGTTTATCACCTTGAGCATTGGTGCCGCATTATTTGTTGTACAGGAAGCATTAGAGATAATTCTTTCAGAACCATCCAGAATATGTTCATTTACTCCAAGAACGATCATTTTAATTGAATCATCTTGAGGAGGCACCGATAATATTACTTTTTTAACTCCTTCTTTAAAATGACCTCCTAGTGTATCCTGGGTTTTGAATTTTCCTGAAGCTTCTATTACGTAATCCACGTTGTATAAATTCCAGGGAATATCGGAGGGATTACTGAAATTTAATAAAGGAAATGTCTGGCCATTAATAACAATTCCAGCATCAGTTGATGAAACCTCCTCTTTAAGTCTCCCATGAATTGAATCATATTTAAGGAGATGTGCAAGACTCTCTGTATTATGAAGATCATTAACGGCAACCACATTGATGCCAGGGTGATCCAGAAGAATTCTAAAAAGATTTCTTCCAATCCTGCCAAACCCGTTAATGGCAATATTAATAGTTTTAGCCATTTACAGACTAGTTAATATGTTTCTGAGCTTTATAAGAAGATCTTACCAGTGCACTACTTTCTACGTGTCTAAATCCTAATTCAAGACCTATTTTCTCATATTTTTGAAATTGATCTGGAGTGATAAACTGTTTCACCGGTAAATGTTTTTTACTCGGTTGCAGATACTGGCCAATTGTAACCACATCTACCCCGGCTTCACGAAGATCCTTAAGCGTTTGGATCACTTCTTCTTCCTGTTCTCCCAGGCCAAGCATTATCCCGGATTTGGTTCTTCTTATACCGTTGTCTTTTAGATATTTTAATACAGCCAGGCTTCTGTCATATTTCGCCTGAATTCTTACTTCACGAGTTAACCTTTTCACTGTTTCCATATTATGGGAAACAACTTCAGGTGCCACTTCTATAATACGATCAATATTTCTTTCATTTCCCTGAAAGTCTGGAATTAATGTTTCCAGAGTTGTTTCAGGATTCATTCGTCTAATGGCCTTTACAGTTTCAGCCCAGATGATAGATCCCATATCTTTTAAATCATCACGATCTACGCTGGTTACCACCGCATGTTTGATCTGCATAAGTTTAATAGACCTAGCTACCTTTTCAGGTTCGTCCCAGTCTACCGTTTCTGGTCTTCCGGTCTTCACACCGCAAAATCCGCAGGATCTTGTACATACATTTCCTAAGATCATGAAAGTAGCAGTTCCTTCACTCCAGCATTCCCCCATATTAGGGCAACTACCAGACGTACAGATCGTATGAAGATCATACTTATCTACAAGATTTCGTAATTCGGTATATTTTTTTCCGGTAGGAAGTTTAACACGAAGCCACTTTGGTTTTGGCTTTCTTTCGGTTTTTGATTTTACGGGCGCAACGTCTGTATTCATAGCAAAAATCTAGTGGTTCAAAGATACAATAATAAGCTGAACTGCATAAATTAGACCCGCCAGGATTTAATTCCTTACTTAAGTCTTTCGGGATTCAATAATTTCAGAAAGTAACTTTTTAGCCCTCAGTAATTTAACCTTTACATTATTCATGGGTTCGTTAAGGCTATTGGCTATTTCCTTATATGATTTTTCCTGAAAAAACCTGAGATTGATCACTTCCTGGTAATGCGGTTTTAGCTGCTTAATATCTGAAAGTAATTGTTCCAGGTTTTGTTCTTTGATCAACTTATCTTCAATTCCAGGAGTTTCGTCTACAATTTCATATACGCGATCTTCATCGTCTACAGAAGTTCTGGAAGAAATGGAAGCATTTTTTTTTCGTACCTGATCTATGTGGATATTCTTGGAAATGGCAATTAACCAGGTAGTGAAAGAATAATTCTCATCAAAAGTGTCTATTTTATTGAAAGCTTTTGAAAAAGTTTGAATGGTAATATCTTCAGATTCATATTCATTTCGGGTTTTCTTTAGCTGAAACCCGTAAACATCATTCCAGTATCTATCCAGAAGATAATTGAAAGCCGCTTGGCTTCCTTCCTTTGCATCCCTGATTTTTTTAAGGAGTTGTTCCGGATTTATTTCCAATGTTTTGGTTTTGAAATGAGGTTGGAGATAAAGATAGCCAATTGCATGAAAATTAAAAATAGATCAAGAAACGGGAAGAGCCAGATCACATCCTTTTCATTCAGCTTGTGGGCTGCTTTAATGTACACGAAAGCTTCTGTGATCAACTTAACTCCTAAAATTGCTAGAACTATTCTAGGATATACCTGAAGGATTAAAAGACTAGCTAATAATAACCAAAATAAAACCCTGGAAATATAAAAAGCACTCAATAGCACCTTATGCTTCGTCTTGTAATTACCAGCAACAGATACGTGCCTTTTCTTTTGATGAAACCATTCTGAGAAATTCCGCTTCGGAACGCTTCTGGTAATAGAATCTGGGTGAAAACAAATAGCCGTATTTTCAGCTGTGGCAGCCTCATTTACAAAAAGGTCATCGTCTCCAGATCGTAAATGTAAATGATTGGCGAAGCCTTTTAATTCGTAAAACTGGCTGGAGGTATAGGCGAGATTTCTTCCCACTCCCATATAAGGAGAGCCTAATCTTGCATAGGAAAAATATTGAATTGCAGTAAGAAGCGTTTCAAACCTAATTAATTTATTAAGAAAAGACCCGGTGTGTTGAAAATACCCTCCATAGCCTAAAACTATAGTATTACCCGGTTGAAAATTGCGAGACATTTCGGTTATCCAGTTTCTGGATTGGGGGGCACAATCGGCATCGGTGAAAAGTAAATGTTTGTTTTTTGCTTTTTTGATGCCGAGTGTTAGTGCATATTTTTTATTTGCCCAAAAAGCTTCATTATTCTGAACATTTACAATTTTGATTCGAGCATCTATTTTTTGAAACTCTTCAATTACTTGCAGGGTGTTATCTGAAGAAGCATCGTTTATAATAATGATTTCGAAGTTAGAATAATCTTGTTCCAAAATAGAAGGCAGGAAATTCCTAAGGTTTTCCTGTTCATTTTTAGCACATATAATTACAGATACTGGAACATTCGGATGTAATTTATTCTTTAGTCCAGAAGTTGAGAAAGAAAAAAATGAGAAGAAATAGAGTAAGTTAATTAAGCTTACAAAAATGAAAACTCCCAGTAATATTGTTCCCATTCAATCTATTTGGTGGTTGAGGTTTCATCGCAGTTTTCTATTTCATCTGGCAGCTTTCCACAAAAACTACAAGGTTCACCAGATTTATTCAGGTAGGGATTCTGGCTGGCACAGGTGCCGGCAAATTTACCTTCTTTTTTACCCCAGATCTTTATGGCAATCCCCGCAAAGGCAAGACCTAGTAAAATGATACTTATAATAAATAGTTTCATGTTCTTGTAATTCTGGTACAAAAATAATAATAAAATAAGGTATCTGAAAATCCCGGGAATCATTAGTATAATCTTTACACTATTTAACTAAACTTTAATCGAAAGCTTCATAATAACTGACTTTTGCGCAATATCTTGCATTGTTAATCACGGAAAAACTACAATTATGAAAATTAAAATGTTATTTACTGTTCTAGCTCTTTCAGCTATTATATTCACATCATGTGAAGACAATAAGAAGAAAGAAGAGGCAGAAAAAGAACGAATGGAACAAATGGAAGCCGAAAGAGAGGCTGAAATGCAGGCTGAAAAAGAAAAAATGGAGATGGAGTCTAATAGTATTGCAGCA
Organism: Gramella sp. MAR_2010_147; assembly: GCF_900105135.1. Classification (NCBI taxonomy): domain Bacteria; kingdom Pseudomonadati; phylum Bacteroidota; class Flavobacteriia; order Flavobacteriales; family Flavobacteriaceae; genus Christiangramia; species Gramella sp. MAR_2010_147. Next base: position 2,920,744 of record NZ_LT629741.1, read on the forward strand.
AAAGCAATGGCTACAGATACTTTAAGTACTTTAGTAGAAGCTCTAAAATCTGCGGAACTTGCAGAAATGTTTAAAACTGAAGAAGGTCCATTTACCGTTTTTGCTCCTAACAATGCTGCATTTAGTAAAGTAGATGAGACGACAATGGAAGAACTTATGATGGAAGAAAACCAGGCTAAACTTGCTGGTATTTTGAAATATCATGTTGTTGACCAAAAAGTAATGGCATCAGACCTTGTGAAAATGATAAATGATAATGATGGGAAATATTCTATCAATACTGTAGGTGGTGGAAAACTTGATGCTACACTGGAAGGTGATAAGGTAATCCTGACTGATGAGAATGGTAATAAAGCTACCGTTGTTCAGGCAGATGTTGATGCCTCTAACGGAGTAGTTCATATTATCGATGCAGTTGTAATGAAGAAAGCTTCATAATAAATTAGAAAAATTGTAAAGAAAAGGGAACTCAATTTTGGGTTCCCTTTTTTTATATAATGTTTACCTCAGCTTCCAGGTCAATGCCAAATTTATCCTTTATTGCTTTTTGTATCGTCTTCGAAAGATTCAGTATTTCGGCTCCGGTAGCTTCTCCATAATTCACTAACACCAGCGCTTGATTTTTGTGTACTCCGGCGTCGCCAAGCCTATAGCCCTTATATCCAGCGGTGTCAATTAGCCATCCTGCAGGAACTTTAATTTCCTCCTCAGAAACTTCATAAGATGGGATTTCGGGAAATTTTCTTTTGAGTTCTTCAAACTGATCCTTTGCTATAACAGGATTTTTGAAGAAACTTCCGCTGTTGCCAATTTTCTTTGGATCTGGGAGCTTAGATTGTCGTATAGCTATGACAGCATTAGAAATATCTTTAATTTCAGGAGAATTAATTCCTTTTTCAGCAAGTTCAGCTCTTATAGAACCATAATTAATGTTTAATTGATGGTGGTTCTTTGTTAATCTAAATTTTACCGATGTGATAATATACTGGCCTTTTAACTGATTCTTAAAGATTGAATTTCGATAAGAAAAGTTACAGTCTTCAAGGCTGAATTCTTTTTCTTCGAGCGTTTGAATATTCAATGCGATGCAGCTAACAAAGCTATCTTTAAGCTCCACTCCATACGCACCGATATTTTGAATAGGTGCAGTGCCTACGTTTCCAGGAATGAGGGAGAGATTTTCTAATCCTCCGTAATTCTGCTTGAGGGTCCATAGAACAAATTCATGCCAGTTTTCACCCGCTGCGGCTTCTAGAATTACGTGGTTGTCTGTTTCAGAGACCACCTTCTTTCCCTTTATGGCAATATGGAGTACCATCTTATGTATATCACCTGTTAGCAGCATATTGCTTCCTCCGCCAAGTATGAATAATTCTGATGCATAGCTTTTGCGAAGTATACTTTTTAGATTATCCAGATTTTCAATAGAAATAAACTTATCCGCTCTAACATCAATGCCAAAGCTATTATGATCTTTAAGGGAAAAATTCCGCAGAACGCGCATTAATTCTTCTTGTTGTATTCTTTTAAAGCTTTTTCAAGGATGTCTATGGCTCTTTCAAGATTTTCTTTCTTCAAAACATAAGCAATCCTTACCTGGTTTTTTCCTGTGTTTGGCGTAGAATAGAATCCAGCAGCAGGTGCAACCATAATGGTTTCATTATTATCTTCAAAATCTTCCAGCAACCATCTGGCAAAGTCGTCGGCGTCTTCTACCGGTAGCTCAGCTATACAATAAAAAGCTCCTTTTGGCTTCGCTACTTTAACTCCTTCAATTCTTTCCAGGCCATTTACAAGAAGATTTCTTCTAAAGGTATATTCTTTAATAACATCATCAAAATATGATTGAGGAGTGTCTAAAGCCGCTTCACTGGCAATCTGAGCAAAAGTAGGTGGACTCAATCTCGCCTGAGCAAATTTCATGGCTGTAGCGATTACTTCTTTGTTTTTTGAGACAAGACATCCTATCCTCGCTCCGCACATACTATATCTTTTTGAAACTGAATCTACCATGATTGCATTATTTGCAAGTTCAGGAATACTCATTATAGAATGATGTTCTGCTCCTTCATAAGCAAATTCACGATACACTTCGTCTGAAACTATAAAGAGATCATGCTTTAGAGCAAGATCAGCCAATTGCTTTACTTCGTCCCTCGTATAAAGATAGCCGGTAGGATTTCCAGGATTACAAAGTATAATTGCTTTGGTCTTTTCAGATATTAACTTCTCGAATTCCGAAATTGGGGGCAAAGCAAAATTGTTTTCGATGCTCGCTTGAATAGGTTTTATTTGAACGCCAGAAGCAGTAGCAAAACCATTATAATTTGCATAAAATGGCTCCGGGATAATCACTTCGTCTCCAGGGTCTGTAATACTCCCCATAGCAAAAAGTAAAGCTTCAGATCCACCTGTGGTAATAATAATATCCTCTTTACTTACCGGGAGCGATGTTTTTTTATAATAGCCTGCTAATTTCTCTCTGTAACTTTCAAAACCTGCCGAATGACTATAAGAGAGCACTTCAATATCATGCTCTCTAACTGCGTCTAGTGCAGCTTTCGGAGTATTGATATCGGGTTGGCCAATATTTAATTGATAAATAGTCCGTCCTTTTCTAGTTGCAGCTTCAGCAAAAGGAACAAGTTTTCTTATGGGTGATTCAGGCATTTCAAGCCCTTTGTTAGAGATCTTAGGCATAGCTTAAAGTTTTTGCGCTGCAAAATTGCAAAATTAAAATAGTAATCAATAATAATCTATAGGTAATTATCCGTGATTTTTCGTAATTTAATATGGTATGAGATCTGGAAATTATATATACCTCTGGGTCATTTCGATTTTTCTTTCGATGTTTTTTACAAATGTTTTTGCGCAAGATGATTTTATAATTGAAGATGAAAAGGGAAAGTTTAAACAAAGATTTGAATTGGCTAATGATCTGGTGATTGTACCTGTTGAAATAAATGGGAGGGAACTTTCATTTCTTTTAGATACGGGCGTAAATTCAACAATTCTATTTAGTCTGACAGAGACAGACACTACTTTGTTAAATAATCCAAAAGTTGTCTATTTAAAAGGCTTAGGAGTTGGCAAGCCCTTAAGGGCATTGAAATCTAATCATAATACTGTTAAAATAGGTCAGGCTGTTAATGAAGATCATAGTGTTTATATAATAGAAGGAGGGATTATAAATATTTCCAATCGAATTGGTGTATCAGTAAATGGGATTTTAGGTTATGATTTTTTTAAAAATTTTGTAATTGAGTTTAATTACAAAAGGAAATTGATGAAAGTCTACAATAATGAAGTTTATAATTATAGAAATTGTAGTAGATGCATTGATTTGCCCTTAAAATTTTATAAGGATAAACCTTACATAGAAGCCAATGTAGAATTAAATAATGGAGTTTCAGTAAAAGTAGACCTCCTGGTAGATAGTGGGTCTAGCGATGCGCTTTGGTTATTCGAGAATTCAGCGCTCAACCTTCATATTCCTGATAAATCTTTTGAAGATTTTTTGGGTTTTGGTATCACCGGGAGTGTTTATGGGTTTAGAAGTAGAATTTCAAGTTTGTCGCTTAAGAAATATGATTTAGATGAAATTACCGTGAGTTTCCCGGACAGCCTGTTTATTTCTGCAGCAAATTCTTTTGAAGAAAGAGATGGAAGTGTGGGTGCGCAGGTTTTAAAACGATTTAATTCGGTGGTAGATTATTCTAAAAAGAACTTAAGGTTAAAGCCAAATGGAAATTTTAAAGATCCATTTGAATATAATATGAGTGGTATAGTGGTTCAATATAACGGATATCGCATTGTGAAAAGTGGAGATACTTCTACTTCAGATTTTCAAATTGAAAGAGATTCCAACGGAATAACTAATGCGTATACTACCAGTAGAAATGTTTTTTATTCCCTAGAATCCCGTTACGAAGTAGCTGAAATTAGGCCGGAATCACCTGCTGCTCTTGCCGGACTTATGATTGGGGACGAAATTATTAAATTAAACGGAAGACCAGTCTATAAGTTCAATATTCATAAGATAATACAAGTTCTTTCCTCTAAAGAAGGAAAAAAGATTAAACTTGAAATTATGCGAAATGGGAAGCTTGTTGAGGTCGAGTTTCGTTTAGAAAGAATTTTATAAAAAAACGCCCTCCAAAAAGGAAGGCGTTTTTTTAATAAGCTTATATATAAGCAATCTATTTGCTGTCTCCAGCTTCGTCTTTCACGAGACCTTTTATTTTTAAAGCTTTCGTTGGTTCATCAGCATTTGAATAAACTGTCACTGTTTTTCTGATAGGGCCAACTCTTTTAGTGTCATATTTCACCTCAATTTTCCCGGTTTCTCCGGGCATAATAGGTTCTTCCGGTTTCTTAGGTACCGTACATCCGCAACTGGATTTTACATCTTCGATCACTAAAGGCGCATCACCTATGTTTGTAAATTCAAATACTCTAAGGCCATCGCTGCCTTTCATTATTTCACCATAATCAATAGTTTCAGACTTAAATTCTATTTTCGCTGTTTTCTGAGCCTGGGCTGTTGCCAGACCTACACATACGAATATGGCTATTGCAATTAGTTTTTTCATAATTTTAAATTTTTAAGCGGAAAAGTAAAGATAAGCTGAAATAGTTCAAATCTCAAAAATTTTAATCATTTCAGTAACTTTCATAATCCTACATTAATAATTACTTTTGCCATTATTTCAAAAATCAGACCAAGAAATGGCAATTGCTTCACAATATAATGCGAAAAAAGTAGAGGATAAGTGGTACGACTACTGGATGAAGAATAATTACTTTCATTCAGAAGTAGATGAGAGAGAGCCATATACCATTGTAATTCCACCGCCCAATGTAACTGGGGTATTGCATATGGGGCATATGCTAAATAATACTATTCAGGATGTGTTGGTAAGAAGGGCCCGGTTAAAAGGTTTAAACGCCTGTTGGGTTCCTGGAACAGATCACGCTTCTATTGCCACCGAAGCTAAAGTAGTTGCTAAACTTAAGGCTGAAGGAATAGATAAAAATGATCTTAGTCGTGAGGAATTTCTACAGCACGCCTGGGATTGGACACACAAACATGGGGGAATTATTCTTCAGCAATTAAAGCATCTTGGGGCATCATGTGACTGGGAGCGTACCAAATTTACCATGGATGAGGATATGTCTGCCTCAGTAATAAAAGTTTTCGTTGATCTTTATAATAAAGGTTTGGTGTATCGTGGTTACCGGATGGTAAACTGGGATCCCCAGGCAAAAACCACACTTTCTGATGAAGAAGTGAATTACGAAGAAAGAAACGGAAAACTTTACCATTTAAAATATAAAATAGAAGGAAGTGAAGATTATCTAACTATCGCTACCACCAGACCTGAAACGATTTTGGGAGATACTGCTATTTGTATTAACCCGAACGATGAGAGATTTTCTCATTTAAAAGGTAAAAAAGCAATTGTACCTATCTGTAATAGAACGATTCCTGTTATTGAAGATGAGTACGTAGATATGGAATTTGGAACCGGATGCTTAAAAGTAACTCCGGCTCACGATGAAAATGATAAAAATCTTGGTGATAAGCATAACCTTGAAGTCATTGATATTTTTAACGATGATGCAACCTTAAATAGTTACGGACTCCATTATGAAGGAAAAGATCGTTTTGTGGCTCGTGCTGAAATTGTAGAAGAACTGGAATTATCTGGATTTTTAGATAAGGTAGAGGATCACGTAAATAAAGTGGGAACCAGTGAGCGAACTGGCGCGGTTATAGAACCAAAGCTAAGCGATCAATGGTTTTTAAAAATGAAGGAAATGGCTCAGCCTGCGATTGAAGCGGTGCTGGGAGATGATATAAATCTGGTTCCGGAAAAATTTCTGAATACCTACCGTCACTGGATGGAGAATGTTCGCGATTGGAATATTTCTCGTCAGTTATGGTGGGGGCATCAAATTCCCGCCTATTTCTACGGAAATGGCAAAAACGATTTTGTAGTAGCTGAAAGTGCGGATTTGGCCCTTGAAAAGGCTAAAGAAGTCACTGGTAATAATGATTTACAGGCTTCAGATCTCACACAGGATAAGGACGCTTTGGATACCTGGTTTTCTTCATGGCTTTGGCCAATGAGCGTTTTTAACGGAATCCTTGAGCCAGACAATAAAGAAATTCAATATTATTATCCAACCAATGACCTAGTTACAGCACCGGAAATTCTTTTCTTCTGGGTCGCCAGAATGATCATGGCCGGGTATGAATATAGAGGAGAAAGACCTTTTAAAAATGTTTATTTAACAGGAATTGTCAGGGATAAGCAAAGAAGAAAAATGTCAAAATCTCTGGGAAATTCACCAGATCCTCTCGTGCTTATCGAGCAATATGGAGCTGACGGGGTTCGTGTTGGAATGTTACTAAGCTCACCTGCCGGTAATGATCTAATGTTTGATGAAGATCTTTGTAAACAGGGGAGTGGTTTTTCAAATAAAATCTGGAATGCTTTCCGTTTAGTTCAGGGATGGGAAGTTTCAGAAGAAATAGAACAACCTGAAACAGCAAAAATAGCAATAAACTGGTATAAGGCGAAGTTCCAAAAGACGATCAGGGAGATAGAAGATCATTATTCTAAATATAGAATTAGTGATGCTTTGATGTCTACCTATAAGTTGATTTGGGATGATTACTGTAGCTGGTTTCTGGAAATGGTAAAACCGGGCTTTGGCCAGCCTATGGACGCTAAGACGTATAAGGAGATAATATCCATTTTAGAGGATAATCTGAAGATTCTTCATCCATTTATGCCTTTTGTTACTGAGGAAATCTGGCAGGAAATTACCGAAAGAACTCCGGAAAATGCTTTAATTATTGCAAAATGGCCCGAAGAGAAGGAATTTGATGAGACAATTATTAAAGAATTTTCTCATGCTGCTGAAGTAATTGCCGGTGTGAGAAAAATTAGAAAAGACAAGAATATTTCCTTTAAAAATGAAATAGATTTTAATATTCTTAATAATGAGAATACTTCCAAAACTTTCGATGGTGTGATTTCGAAAATGGGAAATATTTCTAATCTTGAATATGTAACCGGGTCTGTAGATGGAGCACTTTCCTTTAGAGTAAGATCTAACGAATATTTTATTCCAATTGTAGGCGCTATAGATATTGAAGCGGAAAGGGAAAAAATACAGGAGGAATTGAATTATACCGAAGGTTTCTTAAAATCTGTAGATAAAAAATTATCTAATGAGCGCTTTGTTAACAATGCGCCAGAGAAGGTAGTTGCGATTGAAAAAGCTAAGAAAACGGATGCCGAAGCTAAGATTGAAGCTTTGAGGGCAAGTCTGAAAAGCTTAGGTTAAAAAATAATTTTGATCTTTGAAACTAAAAAAAAGAGGACGTTTCGTCCTCTTTTTTTAGTTTGTATTAATGGCTTCTATTCTGTTATTTTAGGTATATCTCCTATGTGAAATTCTACCAATTCAATATATTTTTCTTCTGCTTCCTTCTTACTCAGGTCCTTTACCTGTACAAGTGCATTTATCTTAAAAGCACTTCTAAGGTCTCCCTGATTTGTTGGAGGGATGTAGAATCCATTTCTTTCTGTAGCCCGCTTGTAAAGAGCATAGAAGTGTAAAAGCACATCAGGTGGAAATTGCTGATCTGTGCTACTTGCCATTTCATAGGCTTTTAGAAACTTCGCGTTTTCTTCTGCCATCATAATATTTAAGAAGCTACATCAGCGATTACACTAACGCCACCCTTTACTTTTTGATTGATCTCAACATTCACTTTTGTTCCAACAGGAACAAATACATCAACACGACTTCCAAATTTTATAAATCCGCTGTCGCTTCCCTGAACTACTTCTGTGTCTACTTCTGCGTAATTAACGATCCTTTTTGCCAGAGCTCCGGCAATTTGGCGATAAAGGATTTCTCCTGCAGTCTCATTTTTCACAACTACCGTAGTCCTTTCATTTTCTTCACTGGATTTTGGATGCCAGGCCACCAGGAACTTTCCGGGATGATACTTGCTGTAGGTCACTTTTCCGCCTACAGGATGACGTGTGACATGCACATTTATAGGAGACATGAAAATGGATATTTGTAATCTATTATCTTTAAAATATTCTTTTTCATAAACCTCTTCAATAGCAACTACTTTTCCGTCTACCGGCGCTATGATATGTTCATTGCTTAAACTGGTTGTTCTTTTTGGATTTCTAAAAAACTGAATGATCAATAAGAAAAAGAAAATGGAGATTGCAAAAATTCCAAATTTTATCCAGTATACATTAATTAAACTGTATGTAATGATATTTATTGCGATAAGGATAATCGCAGTAATAGTCATTATTTTATATCCTTCTTTATGAAACATAGTTTAATATATATAAATAAGCATAAATAAATGGGCTTGCAAAGATAATACTATCTAGCCGATCAAACAATCCGCCGTGACCTGGCATTAATTTTCCACTATCTTTAACACCAGCCTGTCTCTTAAATTTTGATTGGATAAGATCTCCTAAGGTGCCAAAAATACTTAAGATTATTGCCATTCCCACCCATGTCCACATGGTTAGGAAATGCGTATAATACCAAATAGCATAACTCATTAGAACACTAAATACGAGTCCTCCAAGGAAGCCTTCAATGGTTTTGTTCGGTGAGATCTTTTCGTATAATTTATGTTTTCCGAAATTTTTACCTACGAGATACGCGAAAGTGTCATTGGTCCAGATTAAAAAGAATATTCCAATAACCAGTTTTGGTATAAAAATCCCTTCTATGGTTGGAATAAGCGTCAGGAATATTGTAGATGATATAAGATAAAATATAATGATGATATATTTCTTCTTTTCAAACACCGGAATTTTTTTCACTACAAGAAGATCTTTTACCAGGAATAGATTTACAAATACCGTTATAAGGAGCAGTAATATGGTGGCATCCTGGTTGAACTTTAAAAAACTGAAAAGATAAAAAAGGATGGCTTGTAAAAAATAAAGCGCGTAGCTTTTTAATCGCAAAAGCTTTTGCATTTCTACTAAGCAAACCAGGCTTAAAAGATAAAAGAGAATAATAAAGATCACTTCTGAGGATAGGATAGATGCAACCAGTATGGATGTATACAACAATCCTGAAACAGCACGAATAATGGTTTCCCTCATAAATTACAGATCTTCCAGCAGCAGCAAATATAGGTTTTTTGTGCTACTTCCGTAACTCATAAAATCACCTTCTTTTTGAGTCTCAAAATTTTTGATGGTAGTGATATTGGAAGGGATCTGCTGTTTGTTCTTAAACTTAATGCCTCTTAAACCTTCACCAATAGTGTCAATTAACTGACTGGTAGAGGATAATATAATGAAATTTGCAGGAAGATCATGAAGTTTTCTTTCCTTGATCTGGTTGGATGAAATTAAAATGGAACCATCATTTGCCACTAGAAACTCGCATGTTGATAAATAAAATTCTGCATTTGCAGATTTATTAAATTCAAGATTGAAGTTTCTAAACTTGCTCATAAGTTTCTCATCAAAACAGCAACATTGCTTTTCATACCAGTCATTCTCCATAAGAATGTTATCGAAAGCCTCCTGAACTTCAGTGTCATTTACACAATATAAGAACTTCCCCCCGTTATTTTTAAAATTGAGCATAAAACGCTCATCGGTAGGTAATTTTACCTCCGGCATGTATTTCCCTCTGTCTGCATTCTCAGGGATATCCTGCTCCTGGTCTGCTTTGGACTTGGGATTAAGAAACCTCTTGAATAGATTCATAGAGTTTGGGTATGATTCTTACAGTCATTTTATCAAAGTTAAAAAATCTGAATTTAACCAGTGGTTAAATTCAGATTTTTTACTTCTACTTCTACACTACTTATTAACCGAATTATCTTCTGTTAATTTTCCTTCTTCGTCTTTATCTTCACCTTTAGAATCTTCAGGATTTAGTGTATTCTCTTTTTCTTTTGCACGAGCTTTTTTCTCCTTTGAAGATTTGCTTTCTCTTTCCTCTTTTTCAAAAGGGCGCTTTCCAAAGATCTTTTCAAGGTCATCTTTGAAAATGACTTCTTTGTCAAGAAGTATTTCAGCAAGTTCAGATAATTTGTCCTTATTGTGCTCTAGTAAGTCCAGGGCCCGCTTGTACTGATCTTCGATTAGATTGGAGATCTCTTTATCGATCAATTCTGAAGTCTTTTCACTATATGGTTTAGTGAAATTATATTCACTTTGTCCAGATGAATCGTAATAGGTTAAATTCCCTACAGCTTCATTTAAGCCATAAATGGTAACCATAGCTCTTGCCTGTTTTGTAACTTTTTCAAGATCACTAAGTGCACCGGTAGAAATTTTGTTAAAGATCACTTTCTCAGCAGCACGACCACCAAGCGCAGCACACATTTCATCCAGCATTTGCTCTGGTCTTACAATTAATCGCTCTTCAGGTAAATACCACGCGGCTCCTAAAGACTGTCCACGGGGTACGATAGTAACTTTTACCAGTGGAGCGGCATGTTCCAGCATCCAGCTAACGGTTGCGTGACCTGCTTCGTGAAAAGCAATTGCTTTTTTCTCACTTGGGGTAATAATTTTATTCTTTTTCTCAAGACCACCAACAATACGGTCTACGGCGTCCAGAAAATCTTGTTTACCAACAGCCTTGTTACCTTTTCTTGCAGCGATTAAAGCTGCTTCATTACAAACATTCGCGATGTCTGCCCCTGAAAAACCTGGAGTTTGCTTGGCCAGGAAATCGGTGTCTAATTCATCTGCAACCTTTTTTAGTGGTTTTAAATGAACATCGAATATTTCTTTTCTTTCGTTCAGATCAGGAAGGTCTACGTAAATCTGCCTGTCAAAACGTCCTGCACGCATTAATGCTTTATCCAGTACATCTGCACGGTTGGTTGCCGCAATAACAATTACGTTTGTATTGGTGCCAAAACCGTCCATTTCAGTCAATAGCTGGTTTAACGTATTTTCTCGTTCATCGTTAGATCCAGAGAAATTACTTTTTCCTCTTGCTCTACCAATAGCATCAATTTCATCAATAAAAATGATCGATGGTGATTTCTCTTTTGCCTGTTTGAACAAGTCACGTACCCTGGAGGCTCCTACACCTACAAACATTTCCACGAAGTCTGAACCTGATAAAGAAAAGAAAGGAACCTTCGCCTCACCAGCAACGGCTTTTGCTAATAATGTTTTACCGGTTCCGGGAGGTCCTACAAGTAAAGCTCCTTTTGGGATTTTACCACCCAGAGCAGTATATTTTTCCGGTTGTTTCAGGAAGTCTACAATTTCCTGTACTTCTTCTTTAGCACCTTCAAGACCCGCAACATCTTTAAAAGATGTTTTTACATCGGTATTCTGATCAAATAATTTTGCTTTGGATTTACCAATATTGAAGATCTGACCTCCGGCGCCTCCTCCGGCTCCAGAACTCATCTTTCTCATAATAAAGATCCAAACTCCGATAATAAGAATGAAAGGGAGTAGGGCCCAAAATAGATCACCAAGCACATCGCTTGAAGTATCGTAGGTTACAACTGTATCAAGATTCTTTTCATTCTTGATCTCGTTAATATCATTTTCAAAATTCTGCAGATCTCCAAATTGAAATGTATAAACCGGAGATTCGCCGGTAGGAAAAAGATCTGGATCTATATTCTTCTTGTGTATTTCCTTTTCTTTTGCTTCGGCCGTTAAATATACTCGTGCCTGATTACGGTTGATAATCTCTACTTTCTTAACATCGCCATTGCTAAGATATTCTTTAAATTCTGCAGGATTGGTTTTGGCAGGTTCTGAAAACCCTCCATCACCAAAAAGGTTGAGGCCTAAAAATATAATAATGATCGCCGCGTAAATCCAGTAGGCACTAAATTTAGGTTTTTTGGGATCTAATTTTTTCTTCGGTTTTTGATTCGCCATTCTATGCTTCTTCTAATAATTTAGATTTAATAACTGCTTTCTATGGAAGTGATCTTTGCATCACCCCATAGGCTTTCAATATCGTAAAATTCCCTGATATGCTTCTGGAATACATGTACAACTACATTTACGTAGTCCATAAGTACCCATTCAGCATTTTCACTCCCTTCGATATGCCAGGGTTTGTCTTTCAGGTTTTTACTAACTGTTTTTTGTATGGAATTTACTATGGCGTTAACCTGTGTGTTTGAAGTACCATTACAGATTATAAAATAATCACAAACTGTATTTTCTATTTCTCTAAGGTCCAGGATATCAATATCATTACCTTTAACTTCCTCTATCCCTTTTATAATATGTGCAATAAGTTGATCGCTGTTTTTTTCCTTTTTTGACATTAAATTAATTTATTTACGCAAATTTATCATTTTTTGCTCTTTTAAAGAGATTGTTAAAGAAGATTTTAACGCCTTAATCTCTTATACTTATATATGCGTACAATCAAAGTTAATGCCATTGACTCCACCAATTCCTTCGTTCGTAAATTTTACGAGGGCGATACTAATTTTGAACCGGTTTGCGTGCGAGCGATCTCCCAAACCGCAGGGCGAGGACAGCGAGGTGCTCATTGGGAGTCTAAAGCAGGCGAAAACCTCACTTTCAGTATTCTGTATCCCCAGAATAAATTGAATGTTTCCCGACATTTTCTATTAAGTGCTTCAATTTCACTCGCTGTGCTGGAAGTTTTAAGACAGATGAAAATTCCGGATATAAAGGTGAAATGGCCTAACGACATTCTGTCAGCAAAACAAAAGCTGGGTGGCATCCTCATTGAAAATATTGTAAAAACCGAAGGGATTGTGGCTAGCGTTATAGGAATAGGGATAAATGTGAACCAGAAAGATTTTAAAAATCTACCTAATGCGGGTTCCCTTAGGAGTATTACAAATCAAAAATTTGACCTTGATGAGATTCTTGAACTTTTTATTGTTGCCATTGAAAAGGAACTAAAAAGTTTACCCAATAAGAGAAGTATTGATATTCTTGAAAAATATGCTGAAAATATGTTTAGGCTGAATGTGGTCTCCACTTTTGTTTCTAAAGAAGGCGAGAGGTTTAACGGTATAATTCGAGGTGTTACAACCGAAGGGAAGCTAAATCTGGAAATTGAAGATGCAGTTTTTAAAACTTATGATCTTAAAGAAATCCAGCTGCTTTATTAAAAAAAGCTGTCTAAAAGTGATAATATCGTCAATCTGAAGTTATTTCAGCATCATAATAAATTGTCTATAAGCAATTCAAACTAAGATTTGAAACAATTGCAGCCTGACTATTATTTTAGACAGCCCATTTAAGAGTTATATAATAAAAACTTATAATTTACCGATGTTCTCGGTAAGTGCATTGATGAATTTCTTTAACGGACTTTTGATCATCATGCTCATCATTGCGTTAAATTCACCTTCAAAATCCATATTTACTTCACTCTTCTCTACTCCTGCATCAGCAATATGAGTTTTCAGTCTAAAAGGAAATTTTTCAGCAGTAGATCCAAGTACTACTAAATTGGGTTCCTGGGTCTCAATGATCTTTAATCGTATTTCTGGCATTCCTTTTAATTGGAAATGGAAGGTATCGTCAGAAATTACTTCAAATTTCTCTTTGCTTTCGGGCATTATCTGTTCGTAGTTCTTAACGTTGGTTAAAAACTGGAACATTTCCTGCTGACGTTTATTAGCAGTTACTTTTTGGCTTTCTAATTTCATATTATGGTTTCCAGTTAGCAGGATCCTCTCTCCATTTGCGAAGTATTCCTGCTTCTTCAATATTAATATAATTTGTGTTCTGAGCCGTTTCTATAAGATTTTCATAGTCGCTAAGCGTGTGAAGTTCTATAGCTGCAGTTTCAAAATTCTTCACGGAAGTTGAAAATCCGTAGGTAAAGATAGCGAACATTCCCTTTACATTGGCTCCAGCTTCCTTTAAAGCTTTTACGGCATTTAGACTGCTGTTCCCGGTACTAATAAGATCTTCAATAACAACTACTGTTTGTCCTTCTTCAAGATTACCTTCTATCTGGTTTTGTCTCCCATGGCCCTTAGGTTCTGGTCTCACATACGCGAAAGGCAGGCTTAAATATTCAGCAACCAGCATACCAATTCCTATTGCTCCTGTTGCAACGGCAGCGATCACATCTGGTTTACCATACTTCTCCTCAATTTGTCTGGCAAAGTTTTCCCGAACGTAGTTTCTTATCATCGGGTATGACAGAATGATCCTGTTATCACAATATATTGGTGACTTCCAGCCGCTGGCCCAAGTAAAAGGCTCTTGTGGTTCTAATTTTATTGCTTTAATTTGCAACAAAAGCTCAGCGGTCTTTTTTGCTGTTTCTTTATTCAAAATCATAGCTGCAAATGTATAAAGTTTTTGTGAATGATATTCCTATAATTGTTTCTACAAAGAAAGAAATTGGGGAAAATTACACTTCTTTCCCTTTAAAAACAGTTCGACTTAAAAAAGTGATAAGAAAAATCCTTAAAGGGAAACTACATTATGTAAACCTTTATCACGAGGATGAAACAAAGCTTCTAAAGCTGCTATTAAAGAAAATGAAAGTGATCACTGCAGCAGGAGGAATGGTGGTAAATCCGAAAAAGGAAATCCTTTTTATTTACCGCAATCATCGATGGGACCTTCCAAAAGGGAAGACAGAGAAAAATGAAACTATTGAAGATTCAGCGATTAGAGAAGTTGAAGAAGAGACCGGCGTAGAGGGATTGGAGATTACCCGGTTCATTACACGTACCTATCATGTTTTTAAGCGTAAGGGAAAACTCAGGTTAAAGGAGACTTACTGGTATGAAATGTATACCGAATATGAGGGCGAACTGATTCCTGAGGTAAAAGAGGGTATTAAAAAAGCCAAATGGAAAAATTTCAAGAAAAGTCAGAAAGCACTGAAAAAATCTTACGCGAACATTAAAATGTTATTTCCTGAAAAATTCCTAGCGGGGAAGTCGGAAGACTGGGTAGCGTAAATGTGCCTCTTCGTAGCTTTCAGATTGTTTATGCAGCCAGTCTAACTGAGCAAACCAGTTATTTCTAAAATCGGCATCACTACGTTTTTTATTCTCAAAATCTTCTTTAAGCTCTATGTTGCTATCCAGTAGTTTTTTAGCTTTATCTTCAAATACATAAGGTGAAAAACCCTCTTTTTGCTGAAGCACTGTATCAAAGAAATTCCAGTTAAAAAAAGAGTCTACTGCTGATGGTTCTAATGTTTCTAAAAGATATCTGGCGCCATCCTGGAAAGTGGTAATAAGGTAATCTCCTTTTCTGAACCTTATATTTTCTGTTGATTTAGAGACCACGGTGTTACTATGTAAGTAATGCCCTTCGTAAGCAGTCTCAACGGTTTCAAATTCTTCGATCTTATAAACTTCTACGTTAATCAAAGTATCTCTTTCTAAAGCTTCCATTTTAATGTCGTTCATTTTTAAACGATCTACTATCTGCCACCATCCTTGCGGGATGATATAAGCTCTTGGAATTTCGATCTCTTCCGTAACCTTGAAATTGTCGTAATAGTCGATTTCCTTTGAAAAGGGTTTGTCACGATCATATTTTAGTCGTTGCTGTCCTGTCACGTAACTGGAAATATTTTCGGCTTCAAAACCTTTAAATTCTCTTTTTGTTGGATTCTCTTTATCAACCTCAAATTTAAGATTGTAACTGCGATCGGTTAGATATTTTCTTCTGGCCTGATTGCGAAGATCTTTAATTACTGAAGTTTCAGCATCTGTAATTTTAATCATGGAATGCATTAGCTCGTAGGTTCCCATGACCCTTTTATCATAAGGCTTGAGCATATGGGTTTCAACCATCATTCCCAGCGTATTCCAAAGACTTGTATAGCCTGTAGAATATCGCGGTGAATCCATGAATTGAGAAAATCCTTTTTCAGGAACTTCATTAAACACATTTACATAAGGGGTGATGTCCCAGTCTTTGGCTTTTAATGAATCCTCCAGTGCAGGCATCATCTTTTTCTGAACATACGCGCCCAGATTTCCCCCAGCTTATCATGTTGAGTGAATAAATGGGTTAATGTATACTGGTAATCTGCTCCATTACTCACATGATTATCAATAAAAACATCAGGATCTAAATAATGAAATATCTCATAGAATGTTTGTGCATTTTTAGTGTCGGCTTTTATAAAATCGCGATTGAGATCATAATTTCTGGCATTCCCTCTAAATCCATATTCTTTAGGTCCATTTTGGTTGGTCCTTGTTCCTGAATTTCGGTTTATAGCACCGCCAACATTATAGATAGGGATGGTGGCGATAATGGTGTTTTTTGGGGAGGCAATAGAATCCCCGGCCATATCCCTAAAGAGCATCATGGTGGCATCTATACCATCGCTTTCTCCGGGATGGATACCATTATTGATCATCAGGACACTATGTGATTTTCTAAGCTTTTCAAGATCGAATTCTCCTTCAGGATTGTAAATAGCTAAATGTAAAGGTAAGCCGCTATCGGTTTCTCCAAACTCCTGCAAAATAATACTTGGATAAGCATCGGCTAATTTTTGGTAAAATCCTATAACTTCTTTATAAGTACCGGTTTCAGTGCCACCTGATTTTTCAAATTGTGTTTCGAAATCGTAATCCTTAATAAGCTTGTACTTAGAAAAATCACAAGATGAAAGGCTGATCACAATCCCCAATACCAACCATAGTTTTTTCATAAAATTTTCTAAAAATATAGCCGTAAACTTAAATAAAAACTCAGAGAGTAGCTAAAAAAACATACTACTTCTATAAGAGGAGCCGCACTGTTAAAGTAAATCTAATCCTTTAAAGATCTTTTCTTAAATCCAATTTTCAAGGTATTTTTATAAAAAATTGAATATGAAAAAGTTAATAACTAGCCTTGTGTTTTCGGGAGTTTTGTTTATTTCCATGGATGTTGCTGCACAGGCGAACGAAAATCTAAGTGAGGAAAAAAAGAAGGAACTAGGTCAATCTGGTCCTGATTATGCTGAAACCGCTATTGGAAAAATAAAATTACCGGCACCTTTTGCTTCAGAATCAGTTCGAAAAGAGAGTAAACTTGTAGCATGGCCGGAAGGAAAAATGCCTCAGGCACCAGAAGGTTTTGAGGTAACTAAATTTGCTGAAGATCTAGAACATCCGCGCTGGACATACGTGGCGCCAAATAATGATATTTTTGTAGTAGAGTCTGATGACGCGAAGAAAAGCGCGAACCGTATCACTATGTTTCGGGATAAAGATGAGGATGGAGTACCAGATGAACGGTACTCTTTTTTAAAGAATTTAAATCAACCTTTTGGGATGTTGATTATGGATGGTTATTTCTATGTAGCCAATGTAGATCAACTAATTCGTTTTCCTTATAAAGAAGGTCAGAACACTATAGATGAGAATCCAGAGAAAGTTATAGATCTACCGGCTGGAGGTTATAATCACCACTGGACAAGGAATATTATTGCAGGATCCAGTAATGATAAAATTTATATTACCGTGGGAAGTTCAAGTAATGTGGGAGAGCATGGTATGGAAAAAGAAGAACGAAGAGCAAATATCATTGAGATCAATCCTGATGGTAGCGGAGAAAAAATTTATGCGGCAGGGCTTAGAAACCCTGTTGGGATAGATTGGAATCCAATTACAGGTGAGCTTTGGACTGCCGTAAATGAGAGAGATAAAATAGGAAACAACCTGGTTCCAGATTATGTTACCAGTGTAAAAGAAGGTGGTTGGTACGGTTGGCCATATTCTTATTTTGGAGAGATTAAAGATCCAAGATGGGCAGAAGATCCGCATTTAGAAATGGTTGAAAAATCTCTAGTTCCAGATGTTGCAGTGGGTCCTCATACGGCATCTCTTGGGTTTACATTTTACAAGAAAAATTCTTTTCCTCAAAAATACCATAATGGAGCCTTTGTGGGACAGCACGGATCCTGGAATAGAGCAAATTTTTCAGGATATAAAGTTTTGTTTATACCTTTCGACGAGAATGGAAATCCACAACAACCTGAAGATTTTCTTACCGGTTTCATTGCAGACGACGATGCCAGTGAAGTTTATGGACGTCCCGTGGGTGTGACAACGCTTCCTGATGGTTCTTTACTAGTGAATGATGATGATGGTGGTGTAATCTGGAGAGTTTCAGCTGAATAAAATTATATTGAAAAAAAATATATTATTCCTTTTAGTTCTTGTGTGTGTAGGAAAACTAAGTGCGCAGGAATTAAAAGGAATTGTTTTAGATAGCAAGACTGGCATTTCACTGGATAATGTTGCAGTTGCAAATTTAGATTCTGGAGTGATTAATCTTACAGATAAGAATGGTAATTTTAAATTTGATTTTGTAGAGTTTCCGGTAACCTTGGAGTTCTCAAGATCTGAATATTTGAATAATATTCTCAAAATTCAAAGTGAGCAGGAAGTTGTAGAAATATACCTTCAGAAAGAAATTGATCAGCTTTCAGAAGTAGTTGTTAGAAGTTCAAATATTCCTCAGGAAATTAGGAAGATTCCCGCATCTGTGAGTCTTATTTCTGAAAATGATTTACAGAGAACAGATAATTTCAATCTGGTTCAGAACTTTAATTATATTCCCGGGATTTTTGTGAGTCAGGGTGCATTGAATACGAATAAGATTAATATTCGTGGTATTGGCGCCAGAGCTCAATATAGTACAAATCGAATTAAAGCATATATTAACGGTATTCCACTAACAACAGCTGAAGGTGAATTAACTTTGGATGATTTTGATTCGGAATATCTGGATAGAATTGAACTTTTTAAAGGACCTGTTTCTTCCGTTTTTGGTGCAGGTTTAGGGGGTGCCATTAACCTTTATACTGCTCAAAATACCAGAGATCAGAAATCGGTTACGACCGCGTTCAGTTACGGCAGCTTTAATACCAGAAAGACCAGGGCGAATCTCAATTACGTAAAAGACAGTCTGGATATTTCTATTAATTACAACAATATTCAAAGTGATGGTTACCGTCAAAACGGAGATTATGAAAGAAATTCATTGTTAGGCTCTGCTGGCCTTACTACTAAATCCGGGAATTACTGGTCGTTCTTTTTTTCCTATACTAATTTGAAAGCCTTTATTCCAAGCTCTTTAAATGAAGATGATTTCAGGAATGATCCTGAAAAAGCAGCTTTTACCTGGAACCAGGCAGCGGGTTATGAATCTTATGATAAAAATATCTTTGGAATTTCTTATGAACATAATTTCTCTTCAAATTTTAAAAATCAAACTTCCGTTTTTTATAATTCCCGGGATGGCTATGAGCCAAGACCTTTTAATATTTTGGATGAGGATCGAAATTCCTTCGGTGTTAGGACTAAATTCAATTACAAAACTTCCGTTTTTGAAAAAGCTTCAGAACTTAGTTTTGGAGCAGAAACGATGTTAGAATTTTATGAAACCGGAACTTTTGAGAATCTTTATGAAGAAATAGAGGGAAGAAGAAGCGTTCAGGGAGATCGTTTGAGTTTAAATGAACAGAACAGGAATTATATCAATGTTTTTGCTCAGATGAATATGGAGATTACTTCAAGGTTATTTTTGGAAGCAGGTCTAAACTTTAACTCGACGGTGTATGATCTTGAGGATAAGTTTAATTCAGATGATAGTAACCAGTCTGGGGATTATCGCTTTGATCCGGTAATATCACCGAGATTAGGCTTAAGCTATGAAGCTTTTGAGCGAAAAAACTTTTATGCTTCTGCCAGTCATGGATTTTCTACACCAACGGTTGCTGAAACTTTAACTCCGGAAGGACAAATAAATACTGATCTAAAAACTGAAACCGGCTTGAATTATGAAGTCGGATTTAAAGGAAACTGGTTGAATAACAAACTTTATACGGAGTTAAACCTTTATTCTATTCAAATTCGAAATTTACTGGTAGCAAGAAGGGTAGGGCCAGACCAGTTTGTTGGTGTAAATGCAGGGAAAGCAGATCATAACGGGATTGAATTTACTTCAGCCTATCGAACAAATCTCTCTCCAGATCTTCAGCTCAAATTATTTCTTAATTCAAATTTCAATTTTTTCGAGTTCGATAAATTTGTAGATCTAGGTGAAAATTATTCGGGGAATACCATTCCGGGAGTTCCTGAATATATGATTTCACCGGGAACGGAGATCAGTTTTAAAGATCTTACTGCGAATATCAATTTTCAGGCATTCGGAGAAATGGCGCTGGATGATGATAATTCCGGATATACAGACCCTTACCAATTATTGAATTTCAAATTAAATTATAACTGGAATTTAAGCCAGAGATTGCATCTACAATTTAATTTCGGGATTAATAATATTCTGGATGAGGATTATGCGGCGAGTATAGTAACAAACGCAGTTGGCTTTAGAGGCTCTGCACCCCGTTATTATTATCCGGGCAATCCAAGAAATTATTTTGGAGGAGTAAGATTAAAGTTTGATTTATAATGTCATTTCGAACGAAATGAGAAATCTCAAGAGATGCTGAAACAAGTTCAGCATGACGACTACTAGAGAGCATCGTTATCCTGAATTTATTTCAGGGTCTCAGATGGTGAGGTTTTTCATCGCGCTCTGAATGACCAAGTTGTGCCATTCCGAACGTAGTGAGGAATCTCAAAGGTTCTGCGCTTCTGGCTTAAAATGGAGAACTACTTTTTCCTAACCACATCTGGTACCATAAACTCATAATTGCCGTTATGGTGCATGACATCCCGCACTACCGTAGAAGAAATATGAGCTTTGCCGGAACTGGAAAGCAGAAAGATGCTGTCTATGCCAGACATTTTGTAATTGGTTTGCCCAATAGATTTTTCAAATTCAAGATCCTGCCCGTTTCGTAATCCACGTAGAATAAAACCTGCATTTTGAGACTTGCAGAAATCAACTGTAAGGCCCTTATAGGTTTCAACCTTAATCTTAGATTCATTTTTATAGGTTTCTTTTAAAAAATGAAGTCTTTCCTCCAAACTAAACATATATTTTTTGCTGGAATTGGTGCCAATCGCCAGAATGATCTCGTCAAATAAGGGTAGCGCACGGTCAATAATATCGGTATGTCCAAGTGTAAGCGGATCGAAAGATCCCGGAAAAACTGCTTTTTTCATCAGGCGGTTTTTGATAGGTTATAAATGTAAAAGATAATTAGAAATTATCACTTTTGCTTTAAAGCCGCTTCGATAGCGCTTCCAAAAAGATCTTTCAGGCTTATACCGGCCTTTTCTGCCTGTTGAGGTAAAATACTAGCCTGACTAATGCCGGGGTTTGTATTCATCTCTATAAAGTGAGGTTCGCCATGATGGAAAATAAATTCAGATCTTGAAAAACCTTTCATTTTTAATTTCTTGTAGATCATGATCGCAATATCCTGCACTTTTTTAGTGTCTTCGTCAGTAATTCTGGCCGGCGTGATCTCCTGTGATTTTCCAAGATACTTCGCGGCATAATCAAAGAATTCACCTTCAGGAACGATCTCGGTAACCGGTAGTGCCATGATCTCCCCTTTATACGTGATAACACCTACGGAAACTTCGGTTCCGTCAAGGAAAGATTCAATGATAGCTTCATCATCTTCAGTAAAGGCAGTTTTTGCAGCATCTTCGATCTCATCTTCCGTCTTTACTTTTGTAACTCCAAAACTGCTTCCGGCGCGGTTAGCCTTTACAAAACAAGGTAATCCAACTTTGTCTACGATATCTGCCGTATCAATTTCCTCACCTTTATTCAGAAAATAATTCGTTGCCGCTTTAACTCCGTAAGGTCGAAGCACACTTATAAGATCCCGTTTATTGAAAGTTAAAGCAGACTGATAATAATCACAGCTGGTTTGCGGAATCCCTATTAACTCAAGATAAGCCTGAAGTAAACCATTTTCACCGGGAGTACCATGAATGGTGTTAAAGACACAATCAAATTTTATGATCTTGTCATTCATTTTAACCGTAAAATTGCTTTTATTGATAGGGTATGGCGTGTCATCTTCAGCTACCACAAACCATTCTCCTTTTAAAATATGAACGCGGTAAGGTTCATAAAGATCACGGTCAAGATGTTTATAAACGATATTTCCGCTGTTGATGGAAATGCGATATTCGCTGGAATAACCACCCATGGCAATGGCAATTTTTTTCTTCATAGTCAATATATCCGGTTAGATGTCGTTAAACAAAAATATCACTTAAAAGGGCAGTCACCAAAACCAATGGGTTTTATATCTTTGCTCATTATCTAGAAAACTATGGGATTATTTCGATTTATATTTAGCAAGACCTTTTTAATTCAACTGGTGCTTGCCGTTATTGTATTAGTAGTGCTTTCATTTTTAACGATGCAATGGCTTGATTATGCTACCAATCAGGATCAAAGAATTGAAGTTCCAGACCTGGCTAAAATGAATCTGGATAATGTGGAAAACAGGCTTGATGAAATGGATCTTGATTATGAGATCTTAGATTCAGCGAACTTCAATCCCGATTTTCCAAGATATTCTGTGATAGATCAGGTTCCTGCACCGGGTAAATTTGTAAAAGAAGATAGAAAAATCTATTTGACCTTAAATCCTTCAGGATATAGAAAAATAGAAGTGCCTAATAACCTTATCAGAAAAACCAGAAGACAGGTAGAGCCAACTTTAAGATCTCTTGGATTTGAGATTGGTGAGATTAGTTACAAACCAGACATTGCTGAAGATGCGGTACTTGAATTGCGACATAAAGGAAAACTAATAGCTCCCGGGGATGAAATTATGAAAACATCGGTTATTGATATGGTACTTGGTGATGGTAGTGGAAGATATCGAGAGAATGATACTGATACCCTGGATACAGAAAGTGAACCTGAAAATGAGGTAGATGAATTCTAATAAAGACCAGAGAGAAGAGATTGAAGATCAGGATGAGGACGAAAGTCTTTATGAACATCATAAATTTAAGGCTGAGGTAGGGCAGAATCCTTTAAGAGTAGATAAGTATCTGATGAATTTCATCGAAAATGCTACTCGAAATAAAATTCAGAAAGCAGCCAAAAACGGAAATATCTATGTAAACGGGGAAACCGTAAAGCAGAATTATAAAGTTAAAGGCGGCGATACCGTACAGGTCATGTTTGAGCATCCGCCTTATGAATATTTACTGGTCCCTGAAGATATTCCACTGGATATCGTCTATGAAGATGATATTTTACTTGTAGTAAATAAGCCTGCAGGAATGGTGGTGCATCCCGGTCACGGCAATTATAGCGGAACCCTTATCAATGCACTGGTGCATCATTTTGACAATTTGCCAAATAATAGTAGTGATCGCCCCGGACTTGTGCACCGAATAGATAAAGATACCAGCGGACTTTTGGTAGTCGCCAAGACTGAAGAAGCCATGGCGCATCTTTCAAAACAATTCTTCGATAAAAGTAGCGAGCGTGAATATGTTGCTATTGTTTGGGGAAATGTCGCTGAAGAGGAAGGGACTATTGAAGGGAGTATTGGCAGAAACCCAAGGAATAGGCTTCAGAATATAGTTTTTGAAGGCGATGATGCCGAAAATGGTAAACCTGCCGTAACTCATTATAAGGTTCTTGAGCGCTTAGGATATGTTACTTTGGTGGGTTGTAAATTGGAAACCGGGCGAACACACCAGATCAGGGTTCATATGAAGTATATTGGTCATACTCTTTTTAACGATGAACGTTATGGAGGTGACAGGATTTTAAAGGGAACTACTTTTACAAAGTATAAGCAGTTTGTAGATAACTGCTTTAAAATACTTCCAAGACAGGCATTACATGCCAAAACTTTAGGATTTGAACATCCAAAGACCGGTGAGTGGATGAGCTTTAATTCAGATATCCCAGAAGATATGGTGAATTGTATAGAGAAGTGGCGGGGATATGCTAAAAATCAGTTGGAAAACCTTTAGCATAAACGGCTTCTATAGATTCATAAGAAACAAATTTCAGGTATTTTTCGGTTTTTGAACTGATAGATTATCTTTGGTATAAAATTAACCGAAAAGAAATGAAAATTGTTGTTTCGCCAGCTAAAACGCTGGATTATGAATCAAAATTACCAACTACCAGGGGAACCCAGCCTGAATTTTTGGAAACAGCGTCTAAACTGAACCGAAAACTTTCCCGGCAAAGCAAAAAGAAGATATCAGAATTGATGGGCATCAGCGATAAGCTGGCAGATCTTAATTATACCAGATACCAGGAATTTGTGGAAGAGCATGACAAAAAAACCTCCCGTCCTGCGATATATGCTTTTAATGGGGATGTTTATACAGGACTTGATTCGTATACCATCCCAACAGATAAACTTGACAGACTTCAGAATTCCCTGAGAATTCTTTCTGGAATGTATGGTATTTTGAGACCTTTAGATCTTATTCAGCCTTATCGTCTTGAAATGGGAACGTCAATTGGGATTGAAAGAAAAAAAGATCTTTATGGAGTCTGGCAGAAAAAAGTAACGCAATTCCTGAATGACGAAATGGAAGATGACGAACTTTTTCTAAATCTTGCCAGTAACGAATATTTTAAAGCGGTTGATACTAAAAAATTAAAAGTACCTGTGATCTCTCCGGTATTTAAAGATTTCAAAAACGGAAAGCTGAAGATCATTAGTTTTTTTGCTAAAAAAGCTCGAGGATCTATGGTGCGCTATATTATTGATAAGGATTGCAAAACCCTGGAGGATATAAAGGGATTTGACTACGATGATTATCGATACAGCGAGGAGCATACAGCGAATGAAAATGAACCGACTTTTATTAGGTAAGAAATTCCGTCAAGCTTAACTTGTTTCAGTTTTTCAAAGATCTTGAAACAAGTTCATGATAACGTTTTATAAAAATTGAAATTTTGGAACTTTTCCACCACAAACATCCATATCCGCCATTTATTCCTGAAACAGCAACAAAACTGGTTGTAGGTACGCTACCACCGCCTAGATTCACAAAACGTGAATTTAAGGAAGATGACGTAGATTTTTGCTATGGAAGCCGCGATGGGCAGTTATGGATCATTTTGGATAGAATTTTTGACCTTAATCTGAAATTTGAAAATACACAGGAAGCGATTCAACAACGTAAAGATTTTCTAAAAAGAAGGGGTGTTGGAATTTGTGATGTAGTGGAAAGCAGTCGTAGAGAAAAGATTGATGCTTCAGATCTTGGTATGCAAAAAGTAGAATTACGTGATATGATCGCAATATTGCGAAAGCATCCTAAAATTGATACTTTGCTTTTTACCGGGGGAAACTCCAAAAACGGACCGGAATTTTTCTTCAGAAGATATTTGAAAGAGAAACATCCAGCAATAAAAATGAAAGTAATTTCTAATAAATCGCCTAAAATACATCAGTTCGTACTGGATGGAAGATTAATAAAGACTGTTTCACTCATTGCTCCTTCCGGGGCAGCAAATATTGCGGTTGGGAGTCAGCAGTTATATAAAGATCTCAAAAAGAAAAACCCTGAATTCAATACTCTTGATTTCAGGGTTCTTCAGTATAAAGAATTTTTCTAATTCATTGCAATTCTTTCTTATCCTGGTCAGCCAGTGTGGTTGGTTTAATCTTAAACTTTTTACGTTTAGGTCTTAACTTTCCACTGGTGCCAATTGCAATTTTTCCTCTTTTTGTTTTTTTATCGCCTTTACCCATAAATCACTTTTTATTCTGTTGATCCTTTATGGTTTTTTCATCAATGTCCACCTTATTCGTTTCTTCGTTCCGATTTCCAGTTGGATTTGTAGGATTCTTTTGCTCCTTACTTCTTTCCTTGTGTTTATCTTCAATTGGTCCTCCCATAACAGTTGTTTTTAAGATTTAAACTAAGATAAGCAGAACTCGTCTTAAAAGCTGCTAAGATGTTGTTACAATTAGGTTAAAGCTTTAACACTTTGAACAAATGAACCAATATTTGAAGTCCCCTTTTCATTTAAATGTTTGATGAAAGCACTGCCAATAATCGCTCCTTTAGAATATTCTGTAGCCTGATTAAAGGTTTCGTTATCCTTTATTCCGAAGCCGACAATTTGAGGGTTTTTGAGCTGAAGATCATTTATTCTCTTGAAGTAAGCTCTGGTGTCTTCTCCAAAACCACTTGTGGAACCGGTTACACTGGCACTGCTTACCATATAAATAAATCCGTTGGACACTGAATCAATAAACTGAATACGTTCATCTGAAGTCTGCGGAGTGATCAAAAAGATATTTCTCAAGCCATATTTTTTAAACAACTCCTGGTATTGTTCATGGTAAACATCTACCGGAAGATCAGGGATAATGAGTCCGTCGATACCAGTTTCCTGGCATTTTCTGCAAAACTCCTCAACTCCAAATTGAAGTATAGGATTAAAGTAACCCATAATAATTAGTGGAATTTCCACTTTCTCCCTAATATTTTTCAGTTGCTCAAATAATTTGAAAGTCGTCATTCCTTTTTTTAACGCTTTGGTAGAACTTTCCTGAATAGTAGGCCCATCTGCTAGAGGATCACTAAATGGCAATCCAATTTCAATAAAATCGACACCGCTTTTTTCCAGATCAACAATGATCTTTTCAGTATCCCCAAAATCCGGATATCCGGAAGTGAAATAAATAGATAGGAGTTTATGATCTTCCTGTAATTTTTTATTTATTCTGTTCATTTTTAAAGGTCACTTTGAACCGTCATTCTGAACTTGTTTCAGAATCTCATGAGACGCTGAAACAAGTTCAGCGTGACGTATTATAGATTAAAATATTCGATATACGTATTAAGGTCTTTATCTCCACGTCCTGAAAGATTTACTACCACGATATCATCTTCCTTAAATTTCCTGTTTTCAAAAATGGCCAGCGCATGAGAAGTTTCAATAGCGGGAATAATACCTTCCAGTTTTGCCAGTTCCAGACCAGCTTTCATAGCAGCTTCATCGGTAACACTTATAAATTCACCTCTTCCACTGGTAAACAGGTTAGCGTGCATGGGTCCAACTCCAGGATAATCGAGTCCGGCAGAAATAGAATAGGGTTCGGTAATTTGCCCGTCACCTGTTTGCATCAATAAAGTTTTACTTCCATGGATGATTCCAGCTTTTCCTAGCGCTGAGGTAGCTGCACTTTCACCAGAATCAATTCCCTTGCCGGCAGCTTCTACAGCAATAATTCCAACCTCAGGATTATCTAAATAATGATAATATGCGCCGGCAGCGTTACTTCCGCCGCCTACACAGGCCACGACATAATTGGGGTCTTCCTTACCTTCCTTTTCTTTCAGCTGAACTTTGATCTCTTCAGAAATTACCGCCTGAAATCTTGCAACCATATCTGGATAGGGATGTGGCCCTACTACAGATCCAATAATATAATGTGTATCTACCGGGTTATTGATCCAGTCACGAATGGCTTCATTAGTCGCATCTTTAAGCGTGCGGCTTCCAGATTTAGCAGGAATCACTTTGGCACCAAGCATTTTCATTCTGGCTACGTTAGGTGCCTGGCGATCTATATCAATTTCGCCCATATAGACAATGCATTCCATTCCCATTAACGCACATACAGTAGCTGTCGCTACTCCATGCTGACCTGCTCCGGTTTCTGCAATAATTCTGTTTTTACCAAGTTTTTGAGCCATTAAGATTTGGCCAATGGTATTGTTTACTTTGTGGGCACCAGTATGACAAAGATCTTCTCTTTTTAGATATACTTTTGTACCATATTTCTCACTAAATCTTTTTGCATAATAGAGTGGTGTAGGGCGACCTACATATTCTTTCAGAAGTTCTTTGAACTCCTTCTGAAAAGATTCTTCTTTCATGATATCCAGATAGCGTGAACGCAATTCTTCCACATTTGGATATAACATTTCAGGGATATAGGCACCGCCAAATTCACCATAATATCCTTTTTCATCAACCTGATAGCTCATTCTATAAATTTATCTGAGTTTTAAAATCTTTCAATTCCTTTAATTTTTTTAAGCCGGGTTTCAATTCGAACTTACTATTTACATCTACGGCATACAGTAGATCTGGTTTACCTTTTCGGTAAAAATGACTTTTCAATTCAGCGATTGCTTTTCCATGTTCGGGGCCAATACCACCGCTCAAAAAGAACGGAGTGTTAGAAGGATAATTTTCTAAAATTTTCCAGTCGAAGTTAGTTCCATTGCCTCCTCGCAGTGTCCCTTTTGTATCAAAAAGGAAATAATCAACAATACCTTCAAAAGCTTTTATTTCCTGAAAATCAAAATCATCGCTAACAGAAAAAACTTTAATCAATTCTGGTGTATTTCCAGATTTCTGAAGTTCAGTTTTAAGATCTTTCGCGAAACCTGCAGATTCATCACCGTGAAGTTGAACCGCATGTAAATTATATTTGGAAACCCTTTCTGTGATTTCCTGAATTTCAGCATTTACAAACACACCTGTTAATTTAATTTCAGGAGCCATCAAGGGAAGTTCTCCATCAAAATAACGCGGTGATTTTTTATAAAATATCAGTCCCATATAATCAGGTTGTAATTCTGATACCTGAATCATATTTCCGGCCTGCTGCATTCCGCAAACCTTGAGGCTCAATCCTGAACTTTGTCCAGAGGCCGAAGTGATCAGGGCTTTTTCTTTCGTGTTATTTTGATCCATTTATACCATAGCTTTTAATTCTGTAATAAACTTCTTCGCCGCAGCTCCGGGATTATTCGTCTTCATAAAATTCTCGCCGATCAGGAATCCTTCGTAGCCGTAATTTTTAAGATCTGCAATTGCTGCAATAGTACTAATTCCGCTTTCTGAAACTTTTACAAACTCATTTGGGATGAGTTTCGATAGCTTTTTTGAATTATCAATACTTACTTCAAAAGTCTTTAAGTTTCGGTTATTAACACCAATCATATCGGTATTTACCTTTAATGATTTTTGTAATTCTTTCTCATTATGAACTTCCAGCAGAACATCCATGCCAAGCTTTTTTGCTGAATCTGCAAGATAGATTAATTGTTTTTCAGATAAAACCGCAGCGATCAATAGAATGGCATCTGCACCATAGGCTTTTGCTTCGGAAACCTGATATTCATCGATCATAAATTCCTTCCTAAGAATAGGTGTTTTAACTGAAGCACGTGCGTATAGCAGATCTTCCAGTGAACCACCGAAGTATTTCCCGTCTGTAAGTACTGAGATTCCTGAAACATCAGCTTCTTCATAGCCTTTCGCTACATCCTGAACATTCAGGCTTTGATTAATAACAGATTTTGAAGGCGATCTTCTTTTATGTTCCGCGATAATACCAGAACCGGTTCGTAAATTTTCAGCCAGTGAAACACATTTTCTGTCAAATAGAACCGATTTTTCTAATTGCTGAACCGGAATTAGTGATTTCTTTAATTCAACTTCTTTGAATTTATCTGCAATGATCTTATCGAGAATGTTCATTTAATTCAATTTTGACTTAATTCCTGTAATTTTTTAAAACTTTCGAAGGCTTTACCAGATTCCAAAGATTCTTTTGCTGCAACAAAACCATCCTGCGGACTCAAATTTCTGGAAGTTGCAATTGCCATACCTGCATTTGCGCAAATCACATTATTGTGTGCTTCGTTGCCTTTTCCTTTTAGAATATTGGTTAAAATTTCAGCTGAAGTTTCAATAGAGCCGCCGCCGGCAATTTCTGTTTGTTTTAATTCTGAAACTCCAAAATCTGAAGCTTTCAGGATTCTTTCAGAATAATTACTAATACTTTTAGTTTCGCCGGTAAGAGAAATCTCGTCATAGCCATCTAACGAATGTAAAATCGTATAATTCTTATCGGTATTTTGATAGAGATAAGCATACATTCTTGCCAATTCAAGACTAAAAACTCCCACCAGTTGATTTTTTGGAAAAGCTGGATTTACCATAGGTCCCAACATATTGAAAAAAGTTTTTACCGCCAGACTTTTTCTAACCGGTCCAACATTTTTCATTGCCGGGTGAAATAACGGAGCATGTAAAATACAAATATTGGCCTGATCTATACATTTTTCCAGGAAACCGGCATTACTGCTAAATTTGATTCCAAGATATTCCATCACATTGGAACTTCCACTCACCGAGGAAACCCCATAATTACCATGTTTGGCAACTTTTACACCGGCGCCGGCAGTAACAAAGGAGGAGGTGGTAGAAATATTAAAAGTGTCTTTCCCATCGCCGCCAGTTCCACAGAGATCTACGGCATCGTAACCAGATAGATCTACTTTTATACATAATTCCAGTAGGGCATCTCTAAAACCTTCCAGCTCTTCAATGGTGATACTTCTCATCATATAAACCGTTAGAAAAGCAGCGATCTGTGTTTCATTATATTTCCCTTCTGAAATATTGAAAATCACCTGCTTGGCTTCTTCGGTGCTAATAGTTTCGTGACTAATAAGCCTGTTTAAAAGTTCTTTCATATTTATAATATCTTCACTGCGCCAAGCTGAACTTGATTTAGCTTCTCTAGAGATCCTGGATTTATTTCAGGATGACGAATTTTATCAATTTATAGAATTGGTTTTTCTGATTTTGATATTTCCTCTTTCTGAACGTTATCAGAATTAGGACCATTTACCCAGTTTTTGATCATTTTTTTTCCTTCAGGAGTAAGCACAGATTCAGGATGAAACTGAACTCCGCGTACATCAAATTCATTATGTCTTAACGACATAATTTCTCCTTTCTCGTCATAGCTTGTAGCCTGTAAAGTAGGAGGTAAGCTTTTTTCCACAACCCAGGAATGATATCTTCCCACCATTAATTCTTTTTCCAGGCCAGCAAATAAATATTCGTCATTTACGAACAACTCAATTTTAGTGGCTACCCCGTGATGAACTTCATCTAGATTCAATAATTTACCGCCGAAAACTTCGCCAATTGCCTGCATTCCCAAGCAAACGCCAAGAATGCTTTTTGTAGCCGCATATTTTTCAATGATCGGTTTTAGAAGTCCGGCTTCCTCAGGGATTCCGGGACCGGGAGACAATAGGATTTTGTCATATTCTTCCACATCATCTATATGCAACTGATCGTTTCTCTTTACTATCACCTTGCAATCTAGTTCCTCAAGATAATGTACCAGATTATACACAAACGAATCGTAATTATCTATTACCAGTATTTTCTTTATCTCTTTCATTCTAAATTTCTTCAGCAATTTCAAGGGCTTTAGTTAAAGCTCCTAATTTATTATAAACTTCCTGTAGTTCGTTTTCAGGTTTAGATTCTGAAACAATTCCGGCTCCGGCCTGATAATGTAATTCATGGTTTTTACTCACAAAAGACCTGATGATAATGGCATGATTAAAGTTGCCTTCAAAATCCATAAAACCAATCGCTCCACCATATGCGCTACGATTAACATTTTCAAATTTCTCAATGAGTTTAAGAGCCATCGGTTTTGGAGCACCACTTAAAGTTCCGGCAGGAAAGGTATCAGCTACGATTTGTGGGGTGGAAACATTGGGATGTTTTTTTCCGGTTACTTTACTTACCAAGTGAATTACATGAGAGAAAAACTGAATTTCACGATAATTTTCGACTTTCACATCGCTTCCGTTTCGACTTAGATCATTTCTGGCAAGATCTACCAACATCACATGCTCAGAATTCTCTTTTTCATCAACCGCTAATTCTTTAGCGATTTCAGCATCTTTTTCATCATTTCCGGTTCTCTTGAAGGTGCCGGCGATGGGATGAATTTCAGCTCTTCCCTTATCAACAACCAACTGCGCTTCCGGAGAACTACCGAAAATTTTAAAGTTTCCGTAGTCGAAATAGAAGAGATAAGGGGAAGGGTTTACGTTTCGTAAAGCCCGATACACATTAAATTCATCACCCTTAAATTTCTGAGAGAATCTTCGGGACAGCACCAATTGAAATACGTCCCCGCGATGGCAATGTTCTTTCGCTTCTTTTACTACGGTTTTATATTCTTCATCTGTTAAATTGGATTTAGGCTTATCATTCCTGCTAAAATTATAAGAAGCAAAGTTCTTTACTTTCAATAATTGTTCAATTTCTCCGATCTTATTTTCTGAATCATATGAATGATCAAAAATATAGGCCTCATTCTTGAAGTGATTGATGGCAATTATGTTCTGATAAACGGCGTAATAAATATCAGGGATCTTAAGGTCTTTCTCTTTTCTGGTTACGTTTACATTTTCAAAATATCGAACCGAATCATAAGCGATATATCCAAAAAGACCGTTATTGATGAACTTGAATTCAGAAGAATCTGTCTTGAACATCTGTGAGAATTTCTGAATTTCCTGTGGTACCGAAACCTTTTTATCAATATTTAAAGTTTTCAAGCTTCCATTGGGAAATGTGGTGGTAATCATTTCATTTTCCAGTTTAAAGGAAGCGATGGGATTGCAACAGATATAGGAAAAACTATTGTCACTGGCGTGATAATCGCTACTTTCCAGCAATAAGCTATTAGGGTACTTGTCCCGTAACTTTAGATAGATACTTACCGGGGTAATCGTATCAGCAAGAATTTTTTTATAGGATGTGTTTAGTTGAAACATGTAAAGTAGATTTTATGCAATAAAAAAAGGCTTGTCGTGAAACAAGCCTTTTTAATTTCTATATTGAAAATAGCAGTTTAGCTCACGAAGTTTGACGTAAGTTATTCCACCACCAGTTATTTCTATTCATTTTAAACATGACCTCAAAGATAGAGATGAAATTTTTCTAAACAAATATTTTTTTAAATAAAATCCCTAAGGATGAATTCCGGGAAAATATTCTTAGAATTTCAGATTGATATCAAGCTCAAAATTGTCATAAATAGTCTTGTCTCCAAGATTATCAAAGAAACTTCCAGAACCGTATCTTACGTTATATTTTGATCTGTCGATCGTTAGATGGGTCATAGCTGAATCTCCACTCATTTCCAAATCAAAAGTGATTGGGTGAGTTTCGTCTTTTATGGTAAGATCACCTACAATGCCGTACTTTCCATCGCCTTTAGAAGCTGCACTGGTAATAACAAGTTTTGCAGTTGGATGATTATCAACCCCGAAGAAATCTTCAGATTTTAAATGGCCCTCTAACTTTCCTTTATTTTCACCAGATAGATCTGTAACGGTGATTGAAGTCATATCCATTACAAATTCACCTCCAACGATCTTTTCGTCTTCCATCATAAGGTGTCCGCTTTCAAGTTCGATTGTTCCATTATGAGACCCGGTAACTTTTTCTCCAGTCCAGGTTATGGTACTTGATTCTACTTTTACCTCTTTTTTCGTATTTGTAAAAGCAAATGTGGCTAATACGATTACTGCGGCAACACCGCCTTTTAAAATTCTATTTTTCATAATTTTCAATTTTTGTTATTAAATAATATCTATTAAATCTGATTTTGATTTTCTTACTTTGGCCAGATGTTGGTATTGATCTTCATCACTTCTATATCCAATTGGTGCAATCACTGCTGTTGTTAGGTTTCTGTCTTTTAATCCGAGAATTTCATCGAATTTTTCAGCATCAAATCCTTCCATAGGGCACGTATCGATTTTTAGGTTTGCAGCAGCAGATAATAAATTTCCTAAGGCGATATATGCTTGTTTAGCGGCCCATGTATTTTGAGCATCTGCAGGCAGTTTTAGGGTGGTGTTTTTGATCATATCTTCCATACCTTGAAGATCTTCCCTGCTCATATTCCTGGTTTCAGCAATGTTGTCTAGATAGGTATTTACATAAGCTTCATTTACATGTGTAAGATTTGCAAAAACCAATAAGTAGGAGGCATCTGTTATCTGAGTCTGATTCCATGCAACAGATTTTAATTTTTCTCTTGTCTCTTTATCTTTTACTACTATTACTTCGTAAGGTTGTAATCCGTAAGAAGAGGCAGATAATTGAATACTTTCTAATAAAGTATTTAGATCTTCCTCGTTAATCTCTTTTTCTGAATCGAATTTCTTGGTGGCATACCGCCAGTTTAGATCTTCGTTGTAAGTATTTTTTGTATTAACTTCTAAGCTCATTTAATTTAGTGTTTAGTAATTCTATTTCTTTTTCATTTAAATTTTCTGAAAAGCTATTTTCCACATTTTCAATAATAGGATCTAACTCCTTTAATAATTGAAGTCCTTTTGCCGTAATTCGTATTTCAATTTTTCTACGATTTGAAGGACAAACAATTCTTTCGCTTAAACCTTTCTCAACCAATTTGTCTACCAGTCTTGTGGTATTACTCATTTTGCTGACCATTCTGTCCTGAATCGTAGAAAGATTTGCGGGTTTATTTTTTTGTCCTCGTAAAATTCTAAGAACATTAAATTGTTGAGAGCTAATCCCAAAAGGTTTGATGGCAAATTGTACCTTATCACTTATATGATTAGCGGTGACAATTAAATTTAACGCCAGCTTTTTAGATGGCGACATCGTATCTTTTGTTTTTAGTAATTCTTCAATTTTCATTTGTATAAACAACATTTGTATGTACAAATATAATTCAATGTTTGATAGATTTATTTAATGTTCTGTTAAAATTATCACTCAGTTTCTCGTGAAGCCTTCAAAAAAAAAAATGAGGTTATATTTACAAAATCAATAATAAAACTTTAGACCATGAAAGAATTAAGTCAGGAAGAATGGCAGGAGCAACAAAAAAATGATAATGATTCTGTCATTCTTGATGTACGTACAGACGAAGAAGTAGAAGAAGGATATATTCCTGAAGCAAAAATTATAGATATTTATAAAGGACAGGGATTTATTGATGAAGTAGAAAAATTAGATAAATCAAAACATTATTATATTTATTGTCGTTCTGGTAAGCGAAGTTCACAGGCGTGTACACTCTTAGATCAAATGGGATTTGCTGAAACATATAATCTTAAAGGAGGCTTTTCAGAATGGGAAGGGGATAAAACTACCGATTAATTTCGAGTTTTTATAGATTTTAAAAGCACCAGTTATTGGTGCTTTTTTTATTTCGGTATACGGAATCATTTTTTTTTACGTTAAAAACATAGGTTCAACTATTTGATTAGTCTATTAAATTGATATATTTAACCCCGAATCTCCGTGAATTATACTATGATTATGAATAAAGCACTTTATACACTTGTTATCGCTCTGTTTTGCTTTTCAGCATCTAATGCTCAGGAATTTAGCTTCGGATTAAAAGGTGGACCTAGTTATATTATGGGTGGTCAAATTACAGGTAGACCTGGAGGCGGCACAGATTTTAGTGGGACTGTGGAGGCTGACTCTCAATTTAAGTATCATGGCGGCGGTTTTTTTGAAGTTAGATTTAATAAGTTTTTGATCCGTCCAGAGGTAATCTACAGCGCTATGGAAGTTGAGTTTGGATTTCCCACCCAGCCATCTACTTATTCACTGGATAAAGTAAGTGTCCCATTGCTACTTGGTTATAATGTTTGGGGACCTGTTGATATATATGCAGGACCTGCATATCAAAAAATTATTGAAGTTAGTCTAGAAGGAAATGAAGCAGATCAGCCGGTTGTGGCTCAGAATAGTCCTTTAGCTGCTCAGGCAGGTATCAAAGCTGCTTTTGGAAGATTTGAACTGGATTTACGTTATGATCGTACTTTAGCTACAAAAGAACCTTATATCATTAATATTGTAAATGGAGGTCAGGATGGATATGGTATAAACACAGCAGATTTTGATGATTCCAGATTAAACCAAATACTTTTAAGTATTAGTTTTAAAATATTTGATAGTGCAGCCAACCCCGGTAGAAGAAAAGGTGGTTGTTATTTCTAAAAATACAAAACAAGCCTATATTGAAAATGCTCCGTAATCGGAGCATTTTTTATTAAAATACGTCTGTCTTTATCCTGAACCAGAACTTTCGAAGTATCAGCGATAAAATTATTATCACTATTGTTAAGATCGATGCTTTCAGGTATTCGCCATACTTTAATTCATAGAATTAAATACTTGTATAAACATTAGATTTTCTCCAAAGCTCGGCTTATATAAATACTGTAATTAGACCAGTTAGGAGGAAAGCCCACCAAACCCAGTTGCCTGAAAATCCGTTGTTTCTAACGTTGTCTGCCACTAAATTAGGAGTGTCTGTTATAAAAGTGGTAGCCACTATGGCATTGTTTTTAAGAAAAAAAATATTCAGATCAACTTTTACCTGATTTTTTGAGACATAAAATTCCACGCCAAGTAGTTAGTGCAAAAAAGGAAAAAATCAGGTATAATCGATTAGAGCTAAATCTATCATAGTTGTTTGGATGCAGGTATTTTTAAATATTCAATAACGAAAATAATTCTGATATATGTGCATCCAAAAAACTAAATAACAATGTTTTATAACATAAAAAGGGACAACTTTCGTCATCCCTTTTTTTAGTTGGTTAGTTAAAGAATAAGGTTGAAATATCACCTATGCTATATACTTACTCGATAACCAAAACTTTGAAAGCCAAAGTTATACTTATTTTTTTAATTATCCTACCAGGGGAAAATCGCTAATTTTTTGAGTTCTTAGATTTGATTATTCTACCAGTTTAGTCCACTTTTTTACTAATTTCATTAAATGCGTTTTTTTTACTGGTGCTAAAATTTCAATCCCATACTTTGTATGAAATTTATGTGATTGCAGGAAATCGAGCTGGATCTTGAGCCAGTCTTTTTCGGTTATTTTTGGTTGGAAATGTCTTAATTCCTGAAATAATTTGTTTGAATAATACTCATAGGTATGAGTTCCCAGGTAGAATAGATCTGCATCAGCCACAATATCTTCATAGATATTATGGGTTTTCTGGGGGATTCTCGTTGCGTTAATCATCCCACAAATAGTTTTGATCTGTTCTTTTGAAAAATTAAAATCGGGAAGCTCTTTGGTGGCAAGCTTGCAACTTTTTTCTTCATGATTTTCACGACCAAGCATAAAGCCGGCATCATGATATAAAGCAGCTACTTTTATCAGTTCAATATCTGATTCAATTAATCTTTCTTTTTCAGCAAGGAATATAGATCTTTCAATAACACTCTTTGTATGATCGGCATCATGATAGGTGAGATAATGAGGAAGATCATTTTCGAGGCGTTTATGGACAATATTAAAGATATCAGATTTACTCATTTCTATTACATTATTACTGCCAGAAAATGTCCTGAACTATTAGAGCCAGTAAAATTTAAGTAAAAAATCGTGACGTTTAAAAAAGATAATTTAATACCCTCTGTGTTAATATCTATTATATTCATAAAACATTATTTACGATTCCATCTGGCAATGGCACCATAACATTTACACCAAGATACTTTAAAAATTTGTTTTTGAGTATTTAATGATACAGACAAAAAAGGAGATAGACTTGCCAATGCCTATCTCCTTAAAAAATTGAACCATTTTGAAAATACTTAAGATTTGGTTTAGTGAATGACGCTTACCTATAAAATATTGACGCTATTCATATTTTCGATGCTATTAATTTTCGGTAACGTTTTAACTCTTCTGCCACCTTCGGGCTTAATATAAATAATCCTATCATATTTGGAATTAGCATGGCAAAGATCATGGCATCACTAAAATCTGTTACCGCGCCCAATGTTGCAGCGGCACCAATAATTGTGAAAATACAGAATAAAATTTTATAGGCATACTCTGTTTTTTTTCCTCTTCCGAAGAGATAACTCCAGGCCTGATAACCGTAATAGGACCATGAGATCATGCTGGAGAATGCAAAAAGGATCACTGCAAATGATAATAAATAAGGAAACCATGAGATTCCGCTTTCCAGTGCCTGAGCAGTTAATAATACTCCTTCTTCATCGTTTAAAGCCATATTTGGAGTAATAACATTCGTGATAATAAGTACCAGCGCCGTCATTGTACAAACGATCACTGTATCTATAAAAGGTTCAAGCAAGGCTACAAGACCTTCACTCGC
Source organism: Gramella sp. MAR_2010_147 (assembly GCF_900105135.1). NCBI lineage: Bacteria > Pseudomonadati > Bacteroidota > Flavobacteriia > Flavobacteriales > Flavobacteriaceae > Christiangramia > Gramella sp. MAR_2010_147. The sequence goes on from NZ_LT629741.1 coordinate 2,958,644, forward strand.
CGGATATTTTGTTCTTACCGCACTATGAGCAATTGAAGCACTTCCAATTCCGGCTTCATTACTAAAAGCAGCTCGTTTGAATCCCTGTATCAAAACACCTACAAATCCGCCAATAATACCTTGCGGATTAAATGCTCCATTCCAGATAGACTGAAAAGCATCTGGTATTTCTTGATAGTTTATTCCAAGAATAACGATCACCGCGAGGATATAGGTGATTACCATGAAAGGCACGATCTTATCTGTGACCCTGGCGATTTTGCGAATTCCGCCAATAATAACAGTGCCTACCATAATAGCCATGATGAGGCCAAAAATCCACCCTCTCTCGTGAAAGATACTTTCAGTACCTCCGGTTACATGTTCAAAAAGTTTAAATGCCTGGTTGACCTGAAACATATTTCCGCCACCAAAACTTCCACCAATGCACATTATGGCGAAAATAATAGCCAGAAATCTTCCGAGTTTTTGAAATCCTTTTTCTTTTAAACCTTTTTTAAGGTAATACATAGGGCCTCCAAAAATGGTTCCTTCAGCATTTACTTCACGGTATTTGACGCCGAGAGTACATTCCACAAATTTTGATGACATCCCTAAAAGTCCTATCAATATCATCCAGAAAGTTGCTCCGGGGCCACCAATTCCCAGTGCAATGGCAACACCGGCAATATTACCGAGACCAACTGTTGCGGAGATTGCTGCCGTTAATGCCTGAAAATGGGAAACTTCTCCCTCTCCTTCTACCACCTTAACTGGACCAGATTTGTCTTCTTTTATTTCTACAATTTCCTCACCTGGATTTGGGTTTTCGAGATGTTCGAAATTTCCGCGGACTACCTTTATGGCTGTAAAAAATTCTGTAATATTTACAAACCTGAAATAAAGGGTGAAATAGAGAGCTCCCAGAATAAGAACAATCAAAACCCAGGGAATTCCAACATTCTGAGTTAACGGAATTTCAGCGAAAATCCCATCTATAAACCAGCTGGTAGCATTCTTAAACTTTTCATTAATCATCTCATCTAAATTTTGAGATGCATTTATTAAGACTATAGACATACTTGAAAATTTTAAGACAAGTTGATCTAAAAAATCACTGATTTAAAGCTTAAGTAGTGCTGTTTTATTTTAAAAGGAAGGCTTAAGCATGTGCTTATTTATTATCATGTGGCGTGGCAAAGGAACTGAAATTATTCTCTAAGGCGAAAGTGATCAATTGTTCTTTTCCACCACTACCACTAATATTAAGGAGTTTTTTAATTTGATAAATATGGGTTTGAAAACCTTCCAGACTAATATTCATGGTACTTGCTATTTCAGCATAAGATTTGTCAACTCCAAAATAGGCGAGATTGCCCAGAACCTCTTTCTGTCGGTCAGAAAAGTTTACTTTTTGATTTTTTTTAAATGCTGAAAGTTCTTTTTTCATTGAACTTATGGTATCAAGATGGCTTTCATTTGAAAGTTCCAGCCGGCCTAATCTTAATTTTAGTTTAGAATTTTCCAAGTTCAATTCTTTGGCAAGTGATTCGTGATGCTCTTTTTCAGAAAGAAATTTCCAGCTATATAAAAGGATTGAAAATAATAGGATAAAAAGGAACTTGAAAGAGATAGCGGTAATACTTCCAACCATTGCCCAGAATTGCTGATCTATAATTTCTAAAGCTCTATCCTGTGGGATTATTCTGTGGCTTACGGCGAATAATATTAACACAAAAAGGGCAAATGTCGGTAGCAACATAAATTTCATTTTTCTTGAAGAGAATGCGCTGTTCAATTCATAGAGAAGGGATAGCGCTACAAAAATTGAAATCGGGATGTCTATTAACCAGATGAAATTATTGCTGCTTCCCTCATTATTATAAGAAGCTGTAATAAAAACAAAAGAAATCATTCCCATGACACCACTATACAGTCCAATAAATTCCCTGGTCCCAAATCGCTTTACCAGTTTTACGATAAAACTGCGTTTTTTAGAATGCTCTATAGAGGGAAGTGACAATAGAATAAATAGTGAATTTGCCAGAGAGATCATCACACCAGTGTAGATAACCATTTTATGAGTAACTGACCAGTTAAAAACTTCAATAAAGAGTAGGTTAAGAATAGCTCCAAAACCCCAGGTGAAGATCGCAAGGCCGAACCATTTGATCCCTTTAATTGAATCTTCCGCAGCATCACCTGAGCGTTCCCTTACAAAAATACGTTGAATTACGATCGCGGTAATAAGGCATACAATTGCCGTAATGGTATGTTCAATGGTTGAGAGCATGAGGTTCCTGTTTTTGCTAAGATATAGATTTTCAGGTTTTGAGTTATAACTCAACTAATCAGGAGTTTATTCAAATTTCCAGGCTATAAATCTACTTTTCTTATTTCCCTGGTTCATTGCAATAGTTCTGAAATCAGCGTTCAATTTTTTAAGCTGCTTGTGTATTTTAGGTAGATTCTCTTTTTTCGAAACCAGACAGGTGAACCAGCCAACCTGATTTTTGAATAAAATACTTTCTTTTATCATTCTTTTTATAAATAGTGCTTCACCACCATTGCACCATAACTCGTTTGCCTGTCCGCCAAAATTTAAATCTGAAGAATCTAAGTTTAGATTCTTAATTTTTCTGCCAGCAGCCTTTTTAGCCTCTTTTTCTGAAGAATGAAAAGGTGGATTACATATACTTAAATGATAAAATTCAGCATCCTTAACAACTCCCTTAAAAATACTGCCTCGATCTTTTTGATGTCTTATTTCGATATGATCAATTAAGTTTTTATTAGCCTGAACATTGGATCTTGCAATTGCAACAGAATTTTCTTCAATATCGGTACCTAGCATTTTCCAGCCATAAATGGTATGTGCTAAGATTGGATAAATGGTATTTGCTCCCACACCAATATCAATCCCCTTGATGGGCCCTTCAATATTTTCTTCTGAAAGCAGATCGTGCAGATAATGAATATAATCTGCTCGTCCGGGAATAGGCGGGCATAAATAGTTCTTGGGAATACTCCAGTTTTCAACTTCATAGTGATGCTTTAGCAATGCTTTATTTAATTGTAGTACGGCCTCTGAATTGGCAAAATTGATGGTTGGAGTTCCATATTTATTGATAAAAACAAATTTTGATAATTCAGGATTGGATACTGTTAGAGCATCGAAATTGTAAGAATCCTTATGAATGTTTTCTGGGTGCATTTGTTGAAATTGAATCTTTTCAAATATAAATTATTTTAAAACGGATATATAAATACCAGCCTGGCGAAGCCTGGACATTTTTGAACACATAACTGGAAAGAATTTTTCAACTTATTTCGAATTCTAAATAATGATTGTAAATTGTTGTTTATCAATATTATATAGATTAAATTGAATAGGCTTATCCTCCCGGAGTTTTAATTCGATAATTATGAAAACCCTACTATTAATTCTGATTATTTTAATGATTCCTTTTCAGATTAAAGCTCAGAGAAAGGATAAGATTAAAGGCGATAAACAGGTAGTTAGCACCTCTGGAGAGATTAAAGAAAGCTTTAACAAGCTCGAAATTTCTGACAATATTACGGTAGAGTTACAAAGCGCTAATAGAAATTCTTATGTTTTAACTGCAGACCAGAACTTACTGGAGGAAATTGAAATAGAAGTGAGAGATGAAACTTTGAGAGTTTCAACAAAAAGCAAGATCACCGGCAGTAAAAAACTTTATTTAAACCTCAATATTCAGCATTTAAACAGTCTTATTCTAAATGATCAGGCTATAGTGAAGAACAGTTCTAAATTTAAAGCCGAAAAGCTTTCTATAGTTTTAAACAATTCTGCGAAAATTGAATTAGATCTGGACGTTCAGCAAAATTTAGAAGCATATTTCTCTGATAATTCAGGGGGGAAAATAGATTCAGACGCGGGCAATATCCTTATAAATATGAAGAACAGGTCAGACCTTAAAGCGAAGTTTCATACACCAAATTTAAAGGTAAATCTGGAAAATTCTGCAGATTTAAAACTGGATGGCTCTTCTAATCATGCGGAATATAATTTAAAAGATTCTTCTAATTTAAATGCGAAGAAATTAAAAAGCCAAACAGCGATTTTGAATAGCAAAAACAGGTCTGATATTCATGTAGATGCTTCTAAACAAATCGAAATTGATGCCGAGGGTAAGAGTAAGATCTATGTATATGGAAACCCGGAAATTAATGTGAAAGGCCTAACTGATAAGTCCAGAATTATCAAACGTTAATCTTAGTGAACATTGATCTCTATCAAGCCAAATGATATTACCTGTGATCTTTGGCTATAGTGTGAACAGAAGGGTGTAGGAAGTAGAGTTGTTCTATATATCTTTTTAATTTTAATATCAATGGCTAAAATTCTAAAAGTGGAGGTGCGAGGTCTTCCAAAAGAAATTCATATAGGGAATCAGGATACCGCGATCGAGGTATTTGTAGAAATTCAATTTCATCAACTGGATATTGAATATGACATGGAATATTGTCTTCATCTTTTTGTTTATGATATTCGCGAACAAATAGACCCTCCAATAATTATCTCCAATTGGGACGAAAGCTATATAATTTCTGTTGCTACCGCCTTAGATAGAAAGGATGATTTTATAGGGGTAGCAAATATATTTATGAAGGCCACTTCAAAAAACACCAGTTTAAAGATACCGGTAACGCTGAAACTAGGATCAGTGAACACTAAAGAGACCTATTTTTCTCGTAATCTGAAGGTTTTCGTAACCGCCAGCCCGGCGATTAGCCGAATTTCTAAATGGTCTGGACCCAACAGAACCAGCGTGTTCTATTAAATCAACTGACCTATCATCATCGCTCAGGCTAATTTTAGTAAAACTTCTATTTACTTTTAAATACCGGCTTACTATTCTATCAGCATAACTGGAATTTTTTGCCGGTGTCAGGAAATTTTTAAATTCTTCCGGATGATTAAAATCATCTGAAGGGCCAATATATCCATAACCTGCATATTTACCTTTATTTAAATAAATGAATGATTTTTCTTCTTTTGTACGACCTTTTTCCAGAAGAAGGCAGGAATCATCATATTTTCCAATATAATCAATGGCCTTTTCTACTCGCTTATTATATTTCTCAATGCTTATCTCATTCTGGCAGACTCCGCCACAGGAATTAATTTTATAATGATCACAAACTTTTGCACTTGCCTGTAGACCGCAATATTTTGGGCATAAATTGAATTCTTCGCAAATGAACTCCATGAACTTTATTGCTTCATCCCGTGTATAGAATTTCATCCAGCTCACTGGGGCGATCTTATTCTTATGCAATGCGAATTGCTCAATTCCTTTTTGATTGTGATAGGAGGTAAGCGTATAAGGGCGGGATATTTTCTTTTGAGCTTTATTAAACTTCGGAAAATACTTCAAAATCAATTCAGATTCCCTTAGTAAGGCAAGCAGTTCGCTGCCCGTAAGTTCATAGTCGATGCTGTAAGTTTCCTGCATCAGTTTATATTTTCTATTCGATTTTTCCTGAAAATGGGATTTTATACGTGTCTTAATATTTTTTGCTTTTCCTATATAAAGAGGCCTTCCATCTTTATCTTTAAAAAAATAAACACCGGTAGCGGCAGGAAGTTTTTCGAAATCTGAACTTTTAAAATTAGGTGGCAGGTAAGAAGCTGCCGTCTTTTGGTTCAGTAACTGATTGATAACTTCAAACTCGGGATCTAAAGAAAGACACCTTTGGAAAAGCGTTACCGTGGCGTTGCAATCACCTTTTGCCCTGTGCCGATCTATATGCGGAATGTTTATCGAAGTACAAATATTTCCCAAACTATAAGAAAACAGTCCGGGGATCAGTTTTCTGGTGAGTCTTACCGTGCATAGTCTTTTCCGTTTGTATTCCTTACCAAGGCTGGTAAATTCAGCACGCACAATATTATAGTCAAAATTCACATTATGCGCCACAAATATGCAGTCTTTCGTGATCTTCTCAATTTCATGTGCTATTTCGGAAAAAGATGGAGCATGGAGGACCATTTCATCATTGATACCGGTTAAAGTTTCAATATATAGGGGGATGGCCTGACTTGGATTTACCAGGGAGGAATATTCATTTATCACCTTCCCATTCTGAACTACAATAATGCAAATCTCAGTAATCCTGTTCCCTTTTATCCCGTTACCTGTGGTTTCAATATCCGTAATGGCGAACTTGACATCTTTCATGGGTGAAAATTACTGCTAAATTGGAAATTATCCAAACGATTGGAAAGTATCCTAATAAAGGTGTATTTCTTAAAATTAAGAAAAGTTTGATGAATCTTTAACTAGTACTTCAGGTAGGGAATTAATTCAGATTGATAACTTTAAGAGACTAAAAAATTCAAAAAATGAAGGAAGATAAAGGTAATGCAAAGAAAAAAGATATGCAGCAGAACATATCTGACCACGAGGGGAAAACAATGACCACCAACCAGGGAGTAAAAGTAAACGATACCAATAATTCTTTAAAGGCCGGTGAACGCGGAGCAACCTTATTAGAAGATTTTATTTTAAGGGAAAAAATCACCCATTTTGACCATGAAAGAATTCCGGAAAGAATTGTACATGCCAGGGGAAGTGCCGCCCATGGTTTTTTTGAGTTATATGAAAGCCAGGAAAAATATACGAAAGCAGGTATTTTTACGGATACGAATAGAAAAACTCCTGTTTTTACGAGATTTTCAACCGTTGCTGGTTCCAAAGGCTCTGCAGATATGGCTCGGGATGTAAGAGGATTTGCAGTAAAATTTTATACGGAAGAAGGAATTTTTGATCTGGTAGGTAACAATATGCCTATTTTCTTTATTCAGGACGCGATGAAGTTTCCAGATTTGATCCATTCGGTAAAGCCTGAACCACATCGGGAAATTCCGCAGGCCGCTTCAGCCCATGATACTTTTTATGATTTTGTTTCTCGCACGCCTGAAACATTGCATAACCATATCTGGGTAATGAGTGATCGTGCGATTCCCAGGAGTTTAAGAATGATGGAAGGTTTTGGAATCCACACATTCAGACTTATTAATAAAGAAGGGAAATCCCATTTTGTAAAGTTTCACTGGAAGCCATTGCTAGGAGTAAACTCTGTTACCTGGGATGAAGCAGTGAAATTGCACGGCGCCGATGCAGATTTTCATCGTAGAGATCTATGGGATGCTATAGATTCAGGACAATTTCCAGAGTGGGAGTTGGGAATTCAGGTAGTTCCGGAAGAGGATGAACACAAATTTGATTTTGATCTCCTGGATCCCACAAAATTAATTCCGGAAGAAATAGTGCCTGTTCAAAGAATAGGAAAAATGACCCTTAACCGAAATCCTGATAATTTCTTTGCAGAAACCGAGCAGGTTGCTTTCCATCCAGGACATATAGTTCCAGGGATAGATTTTAGCAATGATCCTTTATTACAGGGAAGACTATTCTCCTATACAGATACACAGCTCTCAAGATTGGGTAGTCCTAATTTCCATGAAATTCCGATTAACCGTCCTGTAAATCCCACGCATAATAATCAGCGTGACGGACATATGCGTATGACAGTGAATAAAGGAAACACTGCTTACTTTCCAAATTCTATGAGCGGAGGATGTCCGCATCTGGCAAAAATGGCAGAAGGTGGGTTTACCAGTTATGAAGAAAGAATTGATGCCAATAAAGTAAGGGCGCGAAGTGAGAGTTTTAGTGATCATTTTTCACAACCCGGAATCTTTTACCGAAGTTTAAAAGACTGGGAGAAAAATCACGTAGCAGAAGCCTATTCTTTCGAGCTTGGAAAATGTACTCAGGATCATATTAAAGAGCGTATGCTATGGCTCATCAATAAAATTGATAAAGATCTGGCCAATAAGGTAGCCGATAATTTAGGGATGAAAGTTCCTTCTAACATTGAAAAACCGGTGAACCAGGCTATAGGCGCAGATGATGACGGGAAAAAGAACGAACCAACAGAAAGAAAGGATTATATAGATAAATCTGAAGCATTAAGTCAGACACATTTAATGGCCGAAAGTATCGCAACTAGAAAAATTGCATTTTTAGTAGGAGATGGGTTTGATGCTGAAAATGTAGGTAACATGAAAAAAGCGCTGGAAAAGAAGAATGCCGTGGTAAACCTGGTAGCAACTCATGGCGGAAAAGTAGAATGTTCTGAAGGTGATATGCATAAGGTTGATGCTGCACTGATGACAACAGAAAGCGTTGCTTTTGATGCAATTTATATCCCCGGAGGTTCTAAAAGTGTAAAAGCTCTCCAAGAGATAGCCAAGGCAAAGAAATTTATTAATGAAGCTTTAAAACATTGTAAAGCCATTGCGGTAGATGCTGAAGGCGAAGAATTATTTGATGAGACTTTTGGTAAAGACTTTAAAGATGATGCAGCAGTTTGTATTAATAAAAAGCCTGCCGATTTTATTAAAGCAATAGGAATGCATAGAAATTGGGATAGGGAAGAAAAGGCGAAAATGATCCCGGCTTAAATACTAAGAATATCAGTAATAAAACTAAAGGCTCCCTGAAATTGATCAACATCAGGGAGTTTTTTAATTGAAACTAACTTTCATTTTTAACAATTCTTCAGCTATAACTTCAGCGGCTGCCTTACTTCCTTTCTCTGAAGGATGAAATTTATCAGGGCCGTAATAATCATAATTTCCAGTATCGTCAAAATGGAATTTCCAGACTTCACCTACGGCGAAAAGAATTGCATTATGGATTTGAGCAGCCTTGCGATAATTGGCGATCACCCCATCAAAGGTTTGATAATGATCCCTAGCCGGCCAGACCATAAAATAGCCGATCCTGGTACTATTCTTCTGGCATAGATCTTTGAATTTCTCTCCGTATTCCAGTAGGATTTGTCTTCCGAATGCTTGTGAAGATGGTCCCTGTTGCAAAATTACCAGGTCAAACTTTTTTGTTGATATCAGTTTCTGGACTTTTCCATCGTTCCAGTGATCCATCAATGCATAATTGGGATGGGCTATCATTTCAGACTTAACATTCATCCCTTTTCTCCTGGCAGCTTTTTTTACCAGTTTGGGAAGATTGTTGGTATAGGTTAGACTATTCCCTACATATAAAATATTAAGTTCAGATTGCTGGGAAAACGTCTGGTTATTATAGAAAATGAACAGCAGAAAGATAAAGAGGATCGTTTTTTTCATAGTAGATAAAGAAAGGCGATTTTCAAATTTTAAAGATGAAGATTTAATCTGAAACGATTTTAAGAATTTTCCAGCTTTTGAATCACTGACGAAGGAAGCCTTTCCGCATAATTATCCAGGATAAGTTGATACACTTTTTTCCATTCAGGAGAATTTTTATCCTGAAGATCTGTGCGCGATTCTTCCAGTTTATCGAGAACGATATCAACAGAATAGAGAGGAAAAGCCTGCTCGTATTCCTGCAAACTCTTGATGGACGTTTCTATATTTTTATTAATAATGCTTCTCAAAGCCTCGACCAGCAAAAGAGATGCTTCTTCCTGTTTTTCTTCTGAACTGAATTTAATATTTCCAAATTGCAATTGAATACTATGGTCTTCTATAGCATTTTCAATATTGAAAACAGTGTCGCCGTTAGTTTTTACGATTTGAATTTCCTCATTTTTATATTTCTTAATAGCCATAACCTGAGGATAAAGCCTGGTTTCTTCATCATAGATTTTAGATTTAATAGTGGCCAGTGCCTGCATGGCATTTTGAATGGTCGTCTGATTAATTTCTGAAGGCAGTGGGATAAGCGTGGTTACTTCTTTAGATTTTATTCCTATCACTTCAATAATCATCGTGCCACTTAACTTGCCCTCTTTTGCCGCCAGACCAATGGCGTACAGGTCACCGATATTTATTCCGGTTTCAGCAGTAGTGATCAATGAAATCAGCCTTAAACCTACACCCACTCTTTTAGATCCAATAAACTGGTTGTTGGAAACCTGAGCGAGGGTGGCATATTTCATATAATCCATGGTTATCTTATAACTGGTATTCTTTTGAGATAATGTAATAGGCAGATAACTAATAGCACCATCCCGGTTAAGCTGACCAATAGATACTAATACCGTTTCATTGTTTAAGAAACCGAGAATTTCTTCCCGGTTTAAAAGTTTCATATCTTTTAAAATGATTGAATTTTGATCATTTGCAATAAGAATTTTATCTTCAAATTCAACCGGGTCTACAGGTTCATAACCTCTAAAGTTTTTATAGGTTTTTGCTTCCTCAAGAATACGCTCATTTGTTTCTTTATTTTTACCCAGGTCAGAAATTTTACATGCCGTGAATAGTAGACAGATTAATAGAAGATAGTTAGATACTTTCATACTCTATAATTAAATTCAAAACCTAAATTACTGAAATACAGTAATTAATGATGTGTTTTAAGAAGAGAAAATTTCTTTTCAGGAAATGTTTCAAATTGTTTTATTTCCTGTAACAAGTCTTAAAAGCTTTAATTTATAGGACTTTAGACTGATATTATTGTTTAAGTGTCGCATCTTTATATCTTAAAACTCAATTGGAACCTTAATAACCTATGGATAAAGACTTTTGGATAGAATTAAAATCACAACTTTTAGAATTTTTACTGGAGATAGGGCCGGAACTTATTTATGCCTTAGTCACATTTATAATTGGAATATTTGCAATTAAGCTTCTCATGAGCTTGTTAAGGGGTGCTTTAAGAAAGTCTAAGACCGAACTTTCCTTAAAAACCTTTGTAGAAAGCCTTAGTATTTTTTTACTCTATGGTTTGTTGTTCTTTATCATGGGATCTATTCTGGTTATTAAAACCACATCTTTTATAGCAGTATTTGGAGCTGCGGGTATCGCCATAGGACTTGCATTACAAGGTAGTTTATCCAATTTTGCTGGAGGAGTTCTTATACTTGTTTTTAAGCCATTTAAGGCGGGAGATCTCATTCACGTAAATGATAACCTGGGTTTTGTAGAAAAGATTGATATATTATATACCCGAATTAAGACGTTCGACGGAAGGATGATTACTATGCCTAATGGAAATGTTTCAAATAGTGATGTGGATAATCGCACGATGGAAAAATATCGCCGTATAGATCTTAATCTCAAATTTGCTTTTGATGAAGATATTGATAAAATCCGCCAAATAATCATAAACGGAATGAACAAGCATCCCAAACTTGCCAGGCATCTGCCTGTTGATGTATGGTTAGATGAAATAGGGGATTATCAAATGAAAATTAAGGCCAGGTGCTGGGTAGAATCTGTAGAATACTGGCCTGCCTATTGGGAGCAACTGGAAGCTGTTAAGAAAGAACTAGACAGGGAAGGTGTAAGAATACCAATTCCAAAACACGCAATTTATAAAGAGGAAGCAATAGGATTAGAGTCCAGGCACAATTTAAATAGTCCCACTTGAATAAGAATTTTTAAAATGATCGTTGTTTTCAAAATAGATCATAAATTACCTTTCTCATTTTCAGAAAAAAATAGAACTTGCTTTCCTTTTAAATTTAGATCAAACTTATGGCTTCAGGATTTTTTGCATTACTAGATGATATAGCAGCGCTTATGGACGATGTTTCGGTAATGACAAAAGTCGCCGGAAAAAAAACGGCTGGTCTTCTTGGGGACGATCTGGCTGTAAATGCTGAGAAGGCTTCTGGATTTATCTCTTCCAGGGAACTACCTGTGCTTTGGGCTATAACCAAAGGTTCCTTACTAAATAAGGCAATAATTTTACCAATTGCATTTTTGCTGAGTGCTTTTCTTCCTACAGCGATCACTGTCATTTTAATTCTTGGCGGGCTTTACCTCGCATATGAAGGAGCAGAGAAAATCTATGAATATATATTTCCGCATGCTCATCCTTCAGAAAAACCAGTACTGGAAGAACTTTCTGAGGAAGAAATTTTAGCAAGGGAAGAAGAAAAAATTAAGTCGGCAATTATTACAGATTTTATTTTGTCTGTAGAAATTGTGATCATTGCCCTGGGTGCTGTAACCAGCGAACCGATTTCTACGCAGATTATTGTAGTTACCATAATAGCCCTTATTGCAACGGTTGGAGTTTATGGCATTGTGGCCCTGATTGTACGAATGGATGAGTTTGGTGCTAAACTTATCAATTTGAACGAACAGGATGATAGTTTCTCAGATAAAGTCGGGAAATTTTTAGTGAGAGCACTTCCATGGGTTATTAAAAGCCTTTCTTTGATAGGCACCATTGCTTTAATGCTGGTTTCCGGCGGAATCTTTGTTCATAATATTCATTTTATACATGATTTAATTCACAGCCTGCCTAGTATACTTGGAGAATTTTTGGTAGGACTGGTGGTTGGAGCCATGGTTCTGCCAGTGGTGAATTTGCTGAAAAAAGCCTGGAAAGCTGCTTTTAAAAAATAAGAAACTATAGTTCCTGAAAAATTAAAGAAATCTTGTATAGGAAATAGTAATATTAAGATCTATCTCAGAAGCTTTATTTTGAATTCGCTTCCATAAAATTGATGATCTCCTTATATCGGTTGCTCCAGGGCCAGATATACTGAGTCATCATAGGGATGTGTTTCTTATTTATCAGTACCGGTGCTACTTTAGGCTGATATTGCTGAAGCGCCTTCAAAAATCTTTTGTTTGCAGTGATTATAGAGGGATAGGTTTTTTTACCCAGATAGATTAAAAATGGGGGAGTGTTTTCATCTAGATAAAAAACAGGGGAGGCTTTTTTCCAGTTTTCGGGATTGTTGGTCCAGGTAGTAAGATAGTTATTTGTAGTACTGGGCGGGTTTTGTTGAAGATAATGATGCATATCCAGTCCCGCAGCATCATTCAATATAATTCCTGAAATATCATTAGTATCAATATTGTATTCAGGATTCATTACTGCCAGTGAGATTAAATGGCCTCCAGCAGAGTGGCCTGTTAAAAAGAGCTTATTTGGATCCCCATTATAATGTTCAATGTTATTTTTTGTCCATTGAATAGCACTGGCGATCTGGGAAGTCATCTCTTTATAGTCAGCTTGCGGACTAAGAGTGTATCCAACCACCACCGTGGTGATTCCCTTTTTAGCAAAGTTTTTACCAAAGAAGCTATACATCTCTTTTTTCCCGCTATCCCAATTTCCGCCGTGTACAAAAATAAGAACTGGAGACTTCACCAGACTATTTTTATTCTTTGGAGAAAAAATATTTAAACCTGGCTGCTCAGATTTTTCAGCTTTCTTTAGGTAAAGAATATTCTTATGTTTTGAAACTCCGCATCCGGTAAGCAAAACTAAAATGAGAATCTGAAGAAAATAGCGACGCATTTTTTATTTCGAAGATAACAGAAATATAAGTATACTTTTTACAATAGGTCTGCTGACAGAGAACGGAAAAACCATCCTTAAAACCAAAAAAAACCGTAATCATTGATAATTCGAGGCTATAGAGTGGAGCTATGCAGGTCCCGAACCCTCGTCCAAGCCGGTCTGCGAGTTTAATTGGGACTCCATGGGATTCACCGGAAAATGAAATTTCATTCTAATGAGGGTAGATAATCAGATTATAAGTTTAGATCCTTTCTTTGTTCAAATTAGCGCAAACAAAAGAAAACTTCGAGTGATAGGAATTAAAATGGATTTGGAGCAAGAACCAAAATGGATCAATGGAAGAGAACAATTTTGCTGGATCGTTACAGTTAAATTTTTGGATGATTACCAGCAAATAGAACTACACTTTAATTATAATGATGAATGTGTAAAAAAGGATACGATTAGACCTTTTGTTCCAAAAATCGAATTTCCTAACAGAATAATTAATTAATGCCTTTAAAAAAAACTTATCGGACTTCAAATTCAACTTTTACCTGTAAGACTCCTCAAAAATCTTTCATATTGGGTATTTTACCCATTTTCAATAACTCCCTTATAATATTGACTATTAGCTCAGTCAAGCATTTTACATTTCTCAACTAAGAATCTATTACAAGAAGATTATATGTTGGAATTAGCTTAAAAGTATCTGGATTTTATCTTAGTTCATTGTTGTGGCTAGTTTTTTTGCGAATTATTTTCACAATTCGGTTAAATACAATCTCCGATAAATTCCATTCATATCCCTCAAAATCCGTAGTGTTAATAAATTGCACAACTACAGCATCAATATCTTCATGGTATTCTGCAAGGCTCTGATAACCAACAACCAAACCCCCGTGACTATATTCGTATGGATAAATTTCCTTTTCTCCCTTGTCAAACACTGAACCATCGTTTAAGGCTCGTAAGAAAATACCAACGTCTTCTGCTGTAGCCAACATTCCATATTCACGGGCCTTAAAATCCTCATTATGTCCTACATAATAACCGCTCATTACATTGTCTAAATCAACTTGGCTAATCGAAAAAAAGGTATTCTTAAGCTCGAGAGGATTCAATATTTTTTCCTTAATATATTCGTTATGGTTGTATCCTAAAACCTTATCCATGATTTTACGTAGCAATAAATAATTCGTGTTTGAATATTCATATCCTTCATTGGGTTTAAAACTGGCTGGTAGGTCTAGAGCAAAATCCAAAGCATTTTTGCTATTTACCTGTTCGTTTTCCCAATAAGTTGGATTATCTGTGAAATTTGGAATACCAGAACGGTGTTGAATCATCATCTCCAAGGTAATTTCCTCAGCATTTTCAATCCTATCACTAAGTTCTGGAAGATAATCAATGAGTGATTTATTAAAAGACAAAAGATTTTCTCTGACCAATTTAGTAACTGCTACAGCGGTATATAATTTGCTAATACTGGCAATTTTGAATAATGAATTTGGTTCGGCTGGAATTTTATTTTCTCTATCTTTCCAACCACCCGTGTAATATTTAGGTGGTTTTCCTGCTTGATCCACATAAATAATCATGCCGTCAAAACCATGTCCAATTGCTTCATCTACTTGTTTTTGGACTGTATCAGGTAACGGCAAAATCCAAGCCTTTACCAAAATCCATGGTACAAAAAACATTGAGATTATCGTTCCAACGAGTAATAGTACTCTTACGATCCATTTAGCTTTTCTATTTTTAATCATTCTTTACCTCTCAATCTTCTAAATGTACTAATATTTTGAAGTTGCCAAATTTTTGAGTTTTTTAATAATCAGTATGCTTTTTAAAAAATTAGCCACAACGGTTCCGGTTCGCATGTTGAAGGAGTAGGGGACGCGGATTTGTCGGCTTAAAATTGGTTTGTTGGTCAAGTCTAATTATTTTCTTTCTAACGCTACCGTCTATTTGCGATGAGCCGTTGTTGGCACTAGTATTTAGTAATACAATTTGTTTGTATCTTGTTCAATATAAAACTGTAAATATTGTCTAAATTTCACTGAAGTTTCTGTATTCGGAATATTTACTTTATCCCACTTTTTTAAATTTCTATTGATATTTAGTAAATCTGTTTCTGCTTGATTTTCCGGATTCCTATATTTTATATTTGGAGTCTTATTTAATCCATACATTTTATCAGTAATTTTTTCTCCAAGTCTGTCTGAAAATTTTTCAGACCATAAATTAGCAGCAATTAAATCACCATTCTCATCTATATCAATTATTACATTAACTCTTTTAGTTGTATAGTTTTTACTATTTATTAAATCTGAAATAATTGAATCTATATCTTTTTTAGGTTTAGATAATTTAAAAGAATCATCAAGCGATGAAAATGTATATTTTGACGGGTCGAAATTATTACCATTTTTAAGGAAGAATTGATATTCATTATCTAGAGTTTTTTTTAAAGGTTTTGAGTTTGAACACATATAACTGAACGTCAATTCTCCATTTCTTCGACGAGCGTAAATTAACCATTTTTGATTTTCATCGATTTCCCAGTAACATGAATCTCTTTCATCATCTTTTTGATATCTGAAATTAAATGTCACATATTTAGATTTTTTCAAGCCTTTGTATTGTTTGATAATTCTAAATCTAACATCATAATTAGAAGAATCTAACCTTACCGACTTTTCAATTGCTATGGCTTCTAAAACATAGTCAGAATAGTAAAATTCTATCGCTTTTTTTGGAGTTTCACAACTACAAGCCAGAACTTCAATTCCTGAAAAAAGGATTAGTATTATTAAAACTATTTTCTTCATAAATATTAGTGTCAACGGTTACGGTGATTTCCAGTTGGCGCAGTAAGGGGCACGGAATTGTCGGCTTAGTGTTAGTTTGTTGGTCAAGTTAATTATTTTCTTTCTAACGCTACCGTCTATTTGCGATGAGCCGTTGTTGCCAAGCGTAACGAAAATTGTAATTATTTTAAATTTTTGAATTAACTTATATCAAATCTAGAATGGCTAAAAAGTAACTTGATATTAATAACGAGTTACTTAAATATTGCCTTCACAATTTATTAAAGGCTTATCATCCTCATCAAGGAAGAAATCTAAATTAATTGAGTTTTGATTTTGAAACTTTATAAAATCTGTTTCTACCTTCTTATATCCAATTGAAGAAACTTGAACGTAGAATAATTGATCTTTTTCAATAATTATGGAATACTTCCCTGTAGTAGAAGTTATAACTTTCTTACAGCCAATAATCAATTCACTATTACTTAGAGGTTTTTTTGTTTCTATATCTACAACTTGACCAAAAACTTCTACTTTCCCATTTTCATTGTATTCATCATTATCTAAAAGGTGAAATATATAACCACCTTTATTATCAGTCATTACTAGTTTTTCATTTGTTGAAGAACAACTAAAAATGAGTATTAATATTGTTATAAATAAAGAGATCCTTAAAATTTTCATTGTCTATAATTATATAGCTTAAATTGTTTTTCGCTTTTATCTTTTTTATTCAATTAACAACAAAAAATTAGGATTTAAGAATAGTGTTGAGTTATTGTTGCCAACGTTCCCGGTTATCGCAAGTTGCGTGGAGTAGGCAACATGTTCTTGTCGGCTTTATTGTTTTTTTATAGATATCTAAGTACACTTTCTCGACTAATCCAGCTATTTGCGCTTAACAGATGTTGTAGCTAGTGGTGATTAAACGATTATGAGCTTTTATGTTTTTCATAGAAGGATATCTCATATTTAAATTATGGTGCTGGAATACCTGAACTAACTGACCAAAGTTCAAACCAATCCTGCAATTCCATATTTACTGTGGTCGCTTTCATTAAATCCGTTAGTCTTGAATGGTTTGTAGTTCCACAAACAGGTAAAATTCCCGAAGGATGTTTTAAAATCCATGCTAGAAATATGACATCAATTGGGACATCGTATTTTAAAGAATAACTTGCAGCAATTTTTTTTAACTGATGTGACTTCTCGTTATCCTCTTTAAAGACTGTTCCTAAAGGAGACCAGCACATGGGTGTGATGGTATTTATCTGCATATGATCTAAACTTCCATTTAGCATAGCTTCATAATCAGTTATGGAAAACTCAATTTGGTTAAAATTTATTTTGGTTTTAGTTTCAATTAAGTCAGTTTGTTGTGGTGTGAAATTTGAAACTCCAAAATCTAAAATTTTCCCATCTCTTTTGAGTTTTTCAACCGCCTCTGCAATTTCATCTACTTTCATTAAAGGACTGGGGCGGTGTAACAAAAGTAAATCTAAATACTCGGTTCTTAAGTTTCTTAATGTTTGTTCAACCGAATTAATTATATAGGATGTGGAATAATCGTAATGTTTTATTGAATTTTTTCTTTTTTCCGACTCTAGTTGAATTCCACATTTAGAAATCAATTGTATTTTGCTTCTCTCTATTTTACTTTCTTTAAAAGCATCTCCAAAAGCACTCTCCGTTGTATAATCACCATATATATCAGCGTGATCAAATGAAGTGATATAATTTTCTAAACAACAATTCATCAATTCAATCATCTGCTTTCCGTTGCAATTTTCCCCCCAAACACCCCATGTCATGGTACCGGCAATAATCTTTGAGAACTTTGACTTATTCATACATTGTGTTGTATTTATTTATAGCAAAAATACATATAATCGAATTAAATAATTGAGTTCAGAGTGATGTTGAGCCATTAGCTACAACGGTTACGGTCACCGCAAGTTGCGGAATTATGAATGCGAATTTGTCGGTTTAACGGTTTTGTTTATTATGGGAACTAATTTAGTTCTTTTCTATTAAACCCGCCATTTGCGATATAGGTTGTTGGCTATAGTTATTTTCTTCATCCCCACGAATGTAAATATTAATCCTAAAATTATTAAACTCCAGTAGACATAATTAAAATTTAAGCTATTGATCCAATTATTATAATTCTCAGCATTAACTAGAAATATGAAATAATAGCTATTCATTAAAATATGAAAAAAAATCGAGTAGAGAATTTTTCTAGTTTTTAGAAAAATCAAACCACTCAGTATGCCAAATATTAATGAAGGAATTAAATTATAAGGCGTTTCTATATGAATAATGGCAAAGCAAAAACTTGAAATTAATAAGGAAGTTGATGTTTTATATTTTTTTAGAAGTTTTGAGATTAAAAATTTCCTGAAAAATAATTCTTCTAAAATTGGAGCTATAAAAATAACAGTTGAAATCTGATAAATTAAATCAGTTTTATCAATTGAATGATTTGTTTTCGGAAAATCTATAAAACCATTCACATAGAATTCTATTAATTTATCTAAGTCAAATAGAGGTTGATAAATTAGTTCTAATCCTATTGAAACGATTATTAAGTATTTTAAAATTGAAAATTTATAATTATTTAATTTGAACTCAGCTTTTCTCGGAATCTCTGTTTTCCAGAATATTTGAAAGATAGTGAAGTAGCTAATTAAGAAACCTAAGATTTTGCTTACACCTTTGAGATGTGAATTTGATAATGAAATTGGTTGATCGAATAAATTAAATAAGCCAAATACTCCTAGCTGAACAAGGAGAAAAACTATTATTAGTAGAAGGGCTAATAAAATTGCTTTAGTTACACTCACTCTAATTAATTACAGCCAACGGTTCCGGTTATCGCCAGTTGGCGGAGTAGGGACGCTGATTTGTCGGCTTAGTATTGGTTTGTTGGTCAGGTTAATTTTTTTTCTTTTTTCTCGATGCCGTCTATTTGCGATTAACCATTGTTGTTGCAAGTTTTTGTTCTCTAATTTTGTTTAGGAGGAGGCGGTGGGGGCATTGGAACCATTCTTAATGGTCTATCTCTAAAATATATTTTCAAGTATAAAGTGTCCACATTTTCCTTATTTAGTTGGTTGAATTTTTCTGATAAATTAATTAAAAAATCTTCAAATTCATCCGACTTAGTCTTTCCTTCAAAATATACTTCTATTCCAGCACGATCTGGTGAATCGGAATAATTGAAATCTTTACCATTATTTAAAAGATGTCTTTTTAGAATTATTCCTAAACTATCTATAGAGTGTTTGATTTTATAATTGGTGAGAATTGTATCATTTTGAATGAATATTCGCGACCGAAATGTTGGACAACTTACAATATTGTTTTCTGAACATTCATACCAGGGAAAGAGCTTAAATTTTGCTTTTTTAGTTGAATAATTTATTATAGGAATAGAATCTTTACAAGCAATTCGATCAATTTCCTTTAGTAGTTCTGAATAATCTTCGATATCCTCAATAAATATATCTGAAAGATTAGTTCTATCATTAAATTTTCCCCTTTCTGGATAATAATAAATTTCATTTTCGAAACAATTCTTTTCCTCCCTTTGATTACAAGAGAATAAACTTAAAATTAGAATAATTGATATGTAGATTACTTTCTTCAAAAATTTGCTACAACGGTTACGGTTATGGACAAGTAGCGGGAGTAGGGACTCGTATTTGTCGGATTAATCTTTTATTTCCTGGTTTTCTAAATTACACTTTTTCGGCAATACCCGTTATTTGCGATGAATTGTTGTTGTGCAAAGTTCTCATTCTGTAATAATCTTATAACTCATTAAGATCCCATCAAAAGAACCTGTTCTAGATTTTAAAGAAATTCTGTCATTAATCAGAGCTTTGAAATAAAAATTGTTTTCACCTTTTCTACCAACTGATTTATATTCAAATCCACCATAGTCAATTTTTGAAATTGTATCTGGATTTTTAAATTCAAGTTTATCTGAAAATAGGATACGGTCCTCTCTATTATACGCCACGAAATAGATTTTTCCACTAAATTCTTTTCCTTCTTTTATTGGTTGGTTTTTATTTGGAATATGAAGTATTTTCAAATTATCAAATATGAATTTAGTCTGTAGAGTATCTATTATTTTTTGTAAACTATCAACTTTCTTTTTCTCCTTTTCAATTTGATTTTTGAGTGAAAGATTTTCTTTTTTATGGTTATTACAACTACTGCTAATAATAGTAATAAGAAATAGAAAAATTATTTTCTTCATGCTCTTTTGAGAATTTTGCACAACACGTTATATCAAAACGAATATAGTATTTTATCCCAAAAGATTACGGTATAGATGCAGGCTCTGGTGATTTTTAAAAATTTTGAAAATCGAATAATTCTCATAAAATAAGAACTATCGAATTGTCACCTAAATTGTCACCTGTAAATAAAAAGCCCCGATATCATTGGTGATTCGGGGCTATAGAGTGGAGTCGGAGGGAACGACCAATTTTTAAAATATATAGAGTTTACACGCCTTTACATAGCCTTGAAAAAATTGGTCACCGGATTGGTCTCGCTTTAACAAATTTTAACTTTTAATGATTAAAATTGAAGACCTTTACTATAATAAGTTCTAATTGGTTAATGAAAATTTCGGTTAGAATTAAGTAAGGTCCTGGTAATGATTTTTAAGCTGCAGCACCCTAAGAATGATGTTTTTACTTTGAATTGAAAATCCCTTTTCTTGTATGATTCTCTAGTACATGATTTCATTTTATGCATATGATATTCATAAAAGAAACTTATTTGAATAAAATTTTTCGGTAGGATATAAGCATTTAACAAAGGAGAAATTCAGCATAGATTTGGTATGCCTTGAGCAATTAGCGATTGCCAATGAACACAAAAATCTTGATCGAGACTACGGGAATGGTTCAAAAATAAAACACGCATCTCAAAATCATCTTAAGATTAACTTTTTTTTTCATGATTTTACGGGTTCGAAGCATGTTGACGTGATTTTATTGAGAAGCTACTAGGATTTAGTTAGGAATTGAGTTTGATTTGAGAATAGAAAGAACAAAATACTTTCATATTTATTATCTAGTTTCTTACGTAGTATTTTGAAACTTTTGGTGATAAGCGCCTCGACTGTTTTCACTGAGATGTTTAAGTATTCGGAAATTTCCTTATTTGTAAGGCCCTCCTGTTTGCTCAAAGTAAATACTTGTCTACATCTTTTAGGCAATAATTCAATTTCCCGCGTTACCGCTTCAATGATTTCAGATAAATTCCTTTCGTCCATCTCTTCCACAACTGTATACATTGCTTCGTAGTATTTCTTTTCCAACATCATTGTAGCTTTATCTTTACGATAAGTATTAATAAACTCATTATATACTGCCTTGTATAAAAAGCTTTGGATAGAATATTCAGGGTTTAGCTTTTTGCGATACTGCCAGGTCTTGAGAAATACACTTTGTACAATATCCTGGGCTAGCGCTTTTTCATCTACAAAAGTGAGGGCATACGCAAATAATCTTCTATGAAACTTTTCAAGTAGAAAGACATAGGCTTTTTCTTCTCCCTTCTTTAGATATTCTATAAGAATAGCATTGTCTTTAAAGTCATAATTAACTTTCATATTCCTTAATGTTTATCAATGAAAAATCCGAATATATAAAAAAAAAGAATAAAATGTTAGGGTATTGTTAATTGACTCTGTAATACTTATAGAAGATATTCTCTCTTATGAAAAACAATAAAATAGAAAAATCAATTCTTAGATATCTCAATGGAGCTGCTAGTAGAAATGATCTTGATGTTTTAAACGAATGGATAAAAGACCCATTACACCTGGAAAAATTTAAAGATTATTTGAAAACCCATTTCGCAATTAATTTAGGGATGAATAACCAGGATATAACCAAAATGAAAGAGAGCTTACTTAAGGAGATAAGAAATGAAAAGCAGAAATTCCGAGTACAAAGAAGACGTAATGCTATTTTTAAATATGCTGCAGTTTTGATTGTTATGGTTGGCCTATTTTATTACTACGGAGATCAGATTTTTATATCTCAAGAAAGTGCTGAGATTGTGTCAGGGGAGGAAATGATTATACTAGAGCGGGAAAATGGGGAAGTTGAAGTGCTTCAGAATGATGGAAGCATAATACTTACCGATAATAATGGAAATACAATAGGAAAGCAGAATGGTGAAGAATTGATTTACGCTAAAAAGAAATCTGCAACAGAGCTGGTCTACAATACTCTTAAAATTCCCTACGGAAAGCAGCTCAAGATTAAACTTTCCGATGGAACTAAAATAATGCTTAACGCTGGAAGCGAATTTAAATATCCAGTAAATTTTATTGACGGAAAAAAAAGACAGGTGTTTTTAGAAGGAGAGGCGTATTTTGATGTTGCGCATGATTCGTTACATCCGTTTGTAGTTGCTGCAAATTCGCTAAATATCCAGGTATTAGGGACAAAATTCAATGTGGCTAATTACAGGGAGGATATATCAACAGAAGTCGTACTGGTTGGGGGGTCTGTCCTACTTAAGTCTGACCATTCTGAAGAAGAAGGGACCTTACTGGCTCCTGGACAGAAGGGAATTTTTAAGAAATCGGAAAATAAGATTCAAACCAAGGAAGTGAATACTTCAATTTATACGTCGTGGACAGATGGACTTGTAGTATTCAGAAAGGCTCCATTTCAAAATATTGTTAAAAAACTTGAGCGTCACTATAATGTAAAAATTCACAATACCAATGCTGATCTGGCCAAGGAGAAATTCAACGCAACTATTGATGTTGAAAGTGAAAGTCTAGAGCAGGTACTGGAATATTTTAACAGGATCTATGGTATAGATTATCGAATAATAAATAATGAAATCAATATTAAATAAAATCATAGCTTATGTAATATCATTTCTATTCTGAAAAAGTAATCACTTCCTCTAAAAAAAATCGGAGAATGCTCCAACATTCCCCGATCAATTAGAAGTGATTTAATAGGGTAATCACTAAAATCAATTGAAAATTATGAAAAAATTATGGAAATCCAATCAGAACTTGTGGATATTCAAATACGACCTAAAAATGAAACTTTCACTTATTCTTTTTACGATAACGTTTGCAGTGCAAGCGGGTAGTTCGTATTCTCAAAAGACTCCTATTTCTATGGATCTCGAAAATGTTAAGCTCGAGAGAATTATTGATGAAATTGAAGCTCAAACAGAATTTAAGTTTATTTTCAATACTAATACTGTAGATCTTAACCGAATTGTCAGTGTTAATGTGAAAAAGAAGCGTTTAGAAAAAATCCTTGATTTGCTTTTTGACGAAAGTGTGACCACCTATGAGATCTATGATGAGAAGGTCCTTCTAAAGCCTATAGCGAAACCTAAAGGGTATGAGAGTACTTCCAGTTTAATCAAGGTACAGGACCAAAAGGAATTAACGGGTATTGTCACTGATCAAAATGGGATGCCACTCCCAGGAGTGAATATAATCGAAAAAGGAACTTCAAATGGGGCCGTAACAGACTTTGATGGAGAATATTCAATAACTGTATCAGGTGAAGAATCAGTATTAATTTTCAGTTTTTTAGGATTTCAGTCTAAAGAAGTTCTGGTAGGTAACTCTTCCACTATTAATCTGAGTTTAATGGAGAGCCAAAGCGGACTTGATGAAGTTGTTGTAGTTGGATACGGCTCCGTTGATAGAAGAGATGTAACTGGTGCTGTTTCCACTGTTGGGTCGGAGGAGATAAATGCTCTGCCGACAACAGATGTTCAGCAGGCTTTAAAAGGAAGATCTGCGGGTGTAAGGGTCTCTCAAAATTCTGGGCAACCTGGTTCAGGAGTTCAAGTTCAGATTCGTGGGGGAAATTCTTATCTTGGAAATAATAATCCCTTATATGTGGTAGACGGTTTCCCTATTACGGGAAGTATAGAATTTTTAAATCCAGCAAATATTGAAACTATCAATATTCTCAAAGATGCTTCTGCTACTGCAATATATGGCTCCCGTGGAGCAAATGGGGTGATTATGATTACCACTAAAGGAGGTCAACGAGGTGAAAAAGGTGTTATCGATATACAGAGTTATTATGGGGTGCAGAACGTACTGAAAACTTATGATCTTATGAATTCTCAGCAATTTGCGGAGATGGCAAATATATCTGCTCAAAACAGTGGTACACCTGAGCCTTTTGATCTTAATAACCTGTCTAATGTACAAACGGATTGGCAAGATGAAATTTTTAGAGCCGCAGGTATACAGAATCATACACTTACGTTCTCAGGTGGAACTGATGGTTCGTCTTATTCGGCATCAGCCAATTATTTTGATCAGGACGGAATTATCAAAGGTACGGGGCAAAAAAGGGGATCCCTTAGACTTGCTTTAGATCAAAAAGTAAACGACTGGACAAGATTAACCGCCAATGCTGTGGCTACACGCAGCGAAATAAACGATGCCGACGTAAATAATGGAAATGCCGGAAATAATATTTGGTCAGCTGCCTTACAGGCTCCGCCAACTATTTCTGTTTATGATGAAGAGGGAAATTTTAGCGATGTGGGTATTTATCCCTTTAGCCCTACTGCATTAAGTAATCCACTATTGTATAAAGAGAGAAAGGAATTATTGACGTCATCCAAAATTCTGACTAATATGGCGGTTGAAGTAGATATCTTTAAGGGGTTGAAATTTAAGGTGCTAGGAGGTGTAGAGCAAGAGTATTTGGAGCGAAACTATTATTCGCCTTCTATCATTGTAAATAGAACACCGGAAGGTTTGGCTTCTTTTCGGATGACCAGGGATATTTCTTATTTAAATGAAAACATTTTATCTTATAATTCTGCTATTGGTCAAAATGATAATCTATCAGCTGTGGCTGGATTCACTGTACAGACCTATAGTCGAAAATTTAATAGTTCAAGTGCAAGCGGTTTCACCACGGATATACTTGAAGATAATTCATTAGGAAGTGCCGAAAATACGAATCCCAATTCTTCCAATGTTACCGATTGGAAATTACTTTCGTGGTTAGGTCGTATAAATTATGATTTAAATGATAAATATTTATTCACTGCAAGTGTAAGAGCTGATGGGTCTTCCAGGTTTGGTGAAAATAATAAATGGGGAGTGTTTTCTTCAGGTGCCTTTGCATGGAGAATAAGTAATGAGGAGTTTTTAAAGGATTTTGAGGACCTCTCAGATCTCAAACTTCGAGTGGGTTATGGCGAGACGGGTAGTACTGCTATTGCAGCTTATCAATCATTAAATACTCTTGCAGAAGAACGGGCTACTTTCGGCGACTCGGACGTTATAGGTTTTGCCAATGTCTCTGCTCCTAACCCAGACCTTAAATGGGAAACCACTTCCCAGTTAGGTATAGGTTTGGATGCAGCTTTTGTTGATGACAGGTATAGACTTACTGTAGACTATTATAAGAAAAACACAAAAGACCTATTGGCAATTATACCACTTCCAGGTTCAACAGGATTTACTTCTCAAATCACTAATCTTGGAGAGATACAAAACACAGGTATGGAATTTAGTGCCGGAGCTCTTTTTGGTAAAAGCGATTTTACCTGGGATGTTAATGCAATGGTTTCATTTAATAAAAACGAAGTGATTACCATTGGACAGGATATTTTAGGAGGGTCATTAGATATTCCTTTTAATTCTTCGATAAACCTTGCCAGGGAAGGAGAGCCATTAGGAGTGTTTTATGGATATATTGAGGACGGGTACGACGAGAATGGAGTAATTCAGTATAAAGATCTGAATGGAGATGATCAAATTAACAGTGAAGATCAGACGATTCTGGGCGATCCCTATCCTGATTATATATATAGTCTCAATAATACTTTGCGATATAAGAATTTAAGTCTTAACATTTTTATAGAAGGTTCTCAAGGGAATGAACTCTTCTGGGCTACCGGTGGATATATCGCTAATTCTTTTAGTACGGGGGGTAATCAGCTCGTAGATGTTTACAACGATTACTGGACTCCTCAGAATACCGATGCAGCTTATCCGGCTCCTAGTTCTAATCGTGCGCAGTTAAGGATATCAGACCGCTTTGTAAAGGACGCTTCTTATTTACGCCTGAAAAACGTTAAGCTGGCATATTTTCTATCTGGAGATCGATTGAATTGGGGGGTGAGTTCGATGGAAGTATATGTAAGCGGACAAAATCTTCTTACCTCTACAGATTTCCCAGGATTGGATCCAGATGTGAATACCCGGGGAGGAACTGGCGATCTAAGAATAGGAATTGCACAGACCGCTTATCCAACTGCGAAAACTTTCACTATTGGGTTTAATTTCAAGATTTAATTAAAAAAAAATAAAAATGAGAAAATTAATAATATTCCTAGCGATAGTAATAATAAACCTATGTTTTACTGGATGTGAAGATGCGCTTGCGGAATATCCTAAGAGCCGTCTTGTAAAAGAAAATTTTTATCAGAACGAGACAGATGCATTTGCAGCTCTTACCGCAGTTTATGGAATTTTTAGTCGAGAGGGTGAGTTTCCCAGTATTTATTACATGTCTTTATTAGAAAATAGAGCAGATTATTCTAACGGACGTGGCAGCCAGGCGGGTTTCAGTGTATACGATTCGCCTATGGACAATACGAGTCAGAGTAGGGTATGGGATGCTTATAATGATTTATATAGGGGTATAAACCGGGCTAATGCCGTGATTGACAATGTAGCTGGTATAGATAACATGAATGCAAATCTTAGAAACCAGTACATTGCAGAAGCAAGGTTTCTACGGGCATTTTTCTATATGAATTTAGTTAAATATTGGGGAGGGGTTCCACTTCGAACTGAAGAATTTACATCCTTAGACCAGATTCCAGCTCCGAGAGCATCGGCTTCTGAAGTATGGGAACTAATAATAAGCGATCTTCATGAAGCCATTCCTGATCTGGCCGATACTTTTCCCGAGTCTGAAACTGGTAGGGTTACCTCTTGGGCGGCAAAAGCGGCCTTAGCCGATACATATCTAAATATTGAAGAATGGTCTAAAGCTATGGAAATGGCAGATGATATAATTAATAGCGGTCCTTTTTCTTTGGTCGAAGTACAGGCGGCAGACGATTTTCTTGAAATCTATGGTCCTGAATCAACTACTCATAGTGGTGAAATTTTTTCTGCACATCAGTCGATAACTAATGGTAACGGGATAGCTACACATATTCATTTGCGAAATACAGGTTATTCTGTGGGTGGATACCACGCTTGGTTACCTGTAGAAGGAAGTTTGGTTTGGGACTGGGATACTACCGACCTTCGTCAACAATTCTCTATTTATACAGAATATGTAAATGGTAATGGAGAAGTTACTCCACTGCCTGCAGATACTCCTAAACTTTTTAATAAGTATAGGGATGCTGGAACTACCGGTAGTTTTGATGGCAGAAATAATATTCCTTTTTATCGTTTGGCTGAAATGTATCTTATTTATGCTGAGGCTGCAAGCGAAGTTAACGGAGGACCAACTCCTCTTGCTACTGAAAGGTTAAATATTGTTCGAAGAAGAGGATATGGTGTACCGTTGGATTCACCTTCTAATGTGGATTTCCCTGAAGGAATGAATTATGCAGATTTTAAAGATGTTGTGCTCGAAGAAAGGGTTTATGAGTTAAACTTGGAAATGAAGAGATGGAATGATCTACTCAGAACTGGACGAGCAAAGGAGGCTATTGAGGCTACAGGAAAAGTCTGGGATGACGTTAGTTTACTTCTTCCATTACCAGTAGATGAAATAAATAATAACCCGGCACTAGGACCTGGAGACCAAAATCCGGGATATTAATGGGGTTGAATTAGCCTGATATGAGGGCCGGAAATTTCATCCGGCTCCTTTATTCTTATTTAAATTCTAACGTAATCTAGAAATCTTTTCTATGAAATTCTCATGCACCATTCTCATAATTTTGGTGAGTGCAGGAATATTAAGTTCCTGCGACTCTCAAAAAAATGTTGAAGCTAAAAAGCCTAAGCCAAATGTTATACTCATTTTAGCCGACGACTTAGGCTATGGAGATATTGGCGTTTACAATGAATACTCACTTGTACCCACTCCTAATATTGATACTTTAGCCTCACAAGGTATTCGTTTTACCGATGCCTACTGTCCTATTGCTATTTGCTCTCCAACAAGATATTCTTTATTGACCGGGACATATGCATGGCGCAGTAGAAAAAAGCACGGTGTAATGCGAAATTATGAGAGATCCATGATGAAGGATGGTCAACTCACATTACCTCAAATGTTCCAGAAGTCTGGCTATACTACGGCAGGCTTTGGGAAATGGCATTTAGGAACGCTTTTCCCTACTTTGGATGGGGAAAAACCGGTAGGCTATGGTAAGTTTTACGAGCCTGATAATGGAAGAAATATTGACCTTTTTGGAGAGGTGTCAGACGGGCCCATAGACCATGGGTTTAATCATTGGATAGGTTTTAGTTGCGCAAGTGAATGTTTTGTTTTTAAAGATAAAACTATAATTGGTGCGCTTGAACATGACTTTTATACAATAGATGAAACGCCCAATAAAGAAAGCATTGATATGATTCCTATGGATGATTATCTGCCTTACATTACAGATGCTTCACTGGAATTTTTAAAAAATGCGAGTGCGAAAAAGGATAAGCCATTTTTCTT
Organism: Gramella sp. MAR_2010_147; assembly: GCF_900105135.1. Classification (NCBI taxonomy): domain Bacteria; kingdom Pseudomonadati; phylum Bacteroidota; class Flavobacteriia; order Flavobacteriales; family Flavobacteriaceae; genus Christiangramia; species Gramella sp. MAR_2010_147. The sequence goes on from NZ_LT629741.1 coordinate 2,987,435, forward strand.
GTACTACTCACCATATGTCCCACATGTTCCACTTGCGGTAAGCAAGGAATTTCTGGGTTCTACTCAGGCTGGTCCATATGGAGATTACGTACATGAACTCGATTTTTATATCGGTAAATTACTCAAAGGTCTAGACAATCTGGGGCTTTCCGATAATACTATAGTTATTTTGGCAAGTGATAATGGTTCTGCTTTTCGTACTTCATATGATGGCATGGATGCTTCAAATGCAGCTAATAAATTACCCGGTCATTTTATTGATTCCGAAGGAAGGTATATGGCTCCAAAAGATTTATCAACCCTGGACAGGCATAGTCCTAATGGTATATTACGTGGAGTTAAACGGAGTGCCTGGGAAGGGGGTGTACGTACTCCGTTAATTGCACGATGGCCAGGTCATTTCCCTGAAGGAGAAGAAACAGATGAAATTTTTTCTCTTACTGATGTTATGGCTACACTGGCACCCGTGGCCGGTTATAAATTAGATAATGACGTCACCACAGATGGACTAAATAATCTATCAGCCTTTGCGGGGGAAAAGAAGAATAAAAGGAGATCGGTAGTAGTGAAAGCCGGAAACGATGTATATGGGTTGAGACAGGATAACTGGAAATTTATAGAGGTACCGAGAAAGGAAAGAGAGCCCTATTATGAATTATATGATTTGTCAAAAGATCCCTCCGAAACGGCGAACCTTGCTAATGAGCATCCGGAAAGAGTTCAACAAATGAAAGCGGAATTGAATAAAATTTTAAAAGGTAATTCCACTACTTTTTAATTTCAAATAATCAGGAATTTTTAGTTATGATTGGATTAAGAAAAGTTTTACTTGTTTTAGTAATAGTTGCTATGGATTCAAGTTGCAAATTGGCATCAGAAAACTCTACAGAAGAAGCAAAAAAAGCAACTGAAGATTTTACAGCTGATGTTATTGTATATGGAGGAACTTCTGGAGCAGTAACTGCGGCAGTACAAATAAAAAAGATGGGGAAATCTGTAATTATGGTTTCTCCAGATAAACATCTTGGTGGACTTTCGTCCTCCGGTTTAGGATATACAGATACTGGAAAGAAAGAAGTTATAGGTGGGCTTTCACGGGAGTTCTATCAGCGGGTTTATAATTATTATACCAAGGACGATAGCTGGAGATGGCAACTTCGTGAGGATTATGGTAACCAGGGTCAGGGGACACCTGCTATTGACGGAGATAATAGAACCATGTGGATTTTTGAACCTCATATAGCTGAACAGGTTTTTGATGATTTTATTAGAGAAAATGACATTTCAGTTCATAAGGAGGAGATGTTAAACCGGGAGAATGGGGTAATAATGGTAAATGGAAAAATTAAGAGTTTTACCACCCTTTCTGGAAAAACTTACATTGGTAAGGTTTTTATAGATGCAACCTATGAAGGTGATTTAATGGCTGCCGCAGGTGTGAGTTATGATGTGGGACGGGAATCCAATGCAACCTATGGGGAACAATGGAATGGTGTACAAGTTGATGTTTTTCATCATAAACATAATTTTAAAAATTTTCAAATTAGCCCCCATAAAATTCCTGGAGATCCGTCAAGTGGTCTTATAAAAGGCGTGTCTGCTGAAGATCCGGGTAAGTATGGCGAGGCCGATGAAAAAGTACAGGCTTACAATTTCAGGTTGTGTCTTACTACAGTTGAAGAAAACCGAGTTCCTTTTTACAAACCAGAAGATTACGACCCTGCAAGATATGAACTTCTGGCGCGTTTATACGATTCTGGTTGGGATCAAACCTTTAATAAGTTTGACCCTATTCCCAATTTAAAGACAGATACCAATAATCACGGGCCATTTAGTACTGATTTTATAGGAGCCAACTATGAATATCCTGAAGCATCTTACGAACGGAGAGCTGAAATTGTTCAGGAACATGTGAACTATCAACAGGGTCTTATGTATTTTATTGCAAATGATCCTAGAGTTCCAAAAGATGTTCAGCAGGAATTCAAAAAATGGGGATATGCGAAGGACGAATTTAAGGATAATAATCATTGGCCTCACCAAATCTATGTGCGTGAGGCAAGGCGCATGCTTGGTGATTATGTAATGACAGAGCATGACATTCTAGGGAAGCGTAAGGTGCCCAAATCAATAGGAATGGGATCTTATACTATGGATTCTCACAACGTGCAGCGTTATATAACCTCTGAAGGTTATGTTCAGAACGAAGGTGATATAGGTGTTCATGCTAAAGAACCTTATCAAATTGCTCTCGGGACAATAATGCCTAAAAAGGAAGAATGTGCTAATCTTCTGGTTCCTCTTGCAGTATCAAGCTCTCATATTGCTTTTGGTTCCATTCGCATGGAGCCGGTATTCATGATACTTGGGCAGAGTGCTGCTACTGTAGCTGCCATCGCTACTGATAAGAATGTACCTATCCAGGAGATTAATTATGAGGTCCTTAAAGAAGAACTGGTAAAAGACGGTCAGGTACTCAAATTGAGCAAGAGTAAATAGGCCGAAAATAAGGTTATTAAGGAATGTTTAGTAAATATGGTGGAGGCTAATTTGATAAAAATTTTATTGATATAATGTTTGTTACAGTTTGGAGGATATTTATCGTAGTGGTTCTCGGTGTTTTTTTCTCATTACATCAGGTAACTGCTCAAAAAATCACTGTTATAAATGCTGGAATTAGTGGCGATACCACTGTGAATTTATTGAATCGAATAAATGCCGATGTACTTGAATTAAATCCTGATGTAGTGATAATAATGGTAGGAACCAATGATATGCTGAATACAAAAAACATGATATCATATAGCGAATATGAACATAACCTTGGTCTTTTGCTGAAGCATTTAAATACACATAATATAAGAACTCTTCTGGTAAGCCCACCGCCAGTGGATGCTAACTATTTGTATAAAAGACATGATAAAACACTATATGATCATACACCAAATGACAAACTGGATTCCGTAGCCCATTTTATGAGGTTATTGTCTCTAAATAATAATGCTCTTTTTGTTGATATAAACAGAATTTTTAAAGACAAGGAAGTCCCAGATCATAATAGAGATCTGTATATCAAAAATGAGCTTAATAGTGAAGAAGAAGATGGTGTTCATCCTACAGCTAAAGGTTATAGGCTAATTGCAAAAGAAATTTTTCAAGTTCTTAAAAATGAAAGCTGGCTCAAACCTGGTAGTACCATTTTATGCTTGGGGGATTCCATAACATATGGAAAGAATGTTCCGGGACAGGGTACGGCTAATGGGAAGACTTATCCTGCCTTTTTAAAGGATTATATTCAAGACTGAAAACTTAACCAATGACGATAGCATCAACATTACATTATAGAGAAGAAACGTTGAGCCTTGGACATCGATTTGGAAAGGTAGTAGTACAGGTAATCGATTAAAAATAATTAAAGATACCTATGTAATAACCCTGTTTAGGGAATAAGGTATAATAGAATAGAAAGTTTATGAATCTTATTGTGCTTATCGTTATTTCCGGAATTATTTTAGTGGCTGCCTACTTTACCTATGGGAAATATATTTCAAATAAGTTAGGGATTAACGACCGCAATATTACTCCCTCCCATAACCTGGAGGACGGTGTGGATTATGTACCTACAAAATCTCCAGTAGTACTCGGGCATCATTTTGCCTCCATCGCAGGTGCAGGTCCAATTATAGGCCCTGTTATAGCTGTTGCCTTTGGTTGGATTCCCGCTGTTATATGGATTTTGGTAGGTGGAATTTTTTTCGGAGCGGTACATGATCTAACCAGTATGCTTGCCTCTGTAAGACATCAGGGAAAATCTATTGGATATGTTATTGAAAGGCAGATCGGAAAAACTGGTAAAATACTTTTCCTGATTTTTAGTTTTTCCACTTTGATCCTCATTATTGGTGTATTTGCAGATATTATAGCAAAGACTTTTGTCAATAATCCATATGTGGCTTCGGCCTCTATTCTATTTATATTGTTAGCCGTTGTTTTTGGTCTGATCAATAAAATTTTAAAGAATACAAAGCCAGCATTTATTATCACCACAATTATTGGAGTAATATTAATGTACTTCTTTGTTTACATTGGTATGCAGATTCCAGTAGTCCTAGATTATAAATTATGGATCTTTATATTGATGGCTTACGCATTTGTAGCCTCAGTAACTCCGGTTACTTTTCTCCTGCAACCTCGTGATTATCTCACTAGTTATTTGCTGTATGGTCTTATGATTGCCGCAGTCGTTGGCGTGTTTGTGGCCAATCCCGAAGTAAAAATGGACAACGATATTGTTCTGTATACGCAGGATCTCGGTTACATATTTCCGGTATTATTTGTTACCGTAGCCTGTGGAGCAATTAGTGGTTTTCATTCTTTAGTAGCTTCCGGAACTACCTCCAAACAGCTTAATAAAGAATCAGATGCCAAAATGGTAGGGTTTGGAGGAATGTTAATAGAGACATTTCTTGCAATTCTATCTGTTGGCGCGGTGATGGTGATTTCAAGGACAGATTACGTAAGCAGTTTAGTTACTGATGGACCCGTCACGCTATTTGCTGATGGTTTAGGACAAATAATTTCAGCTACAGGGATATCTAATGCGTTGGCAACATCTTTTGTAGCCCTAACAGTGTCGGCATTTGCGCTTACCACGCTGGATACTTGCACACGTTTGGCAAGATTTACATTTCAGGAATTTTTTGATGGTGTAGAGCATAATGCGGGAAAGAAAATAGGAGGAAATCGATATATAGCTACTCTTATTGTAGTATTTTGTTCTGTTGTTCTTCTTACCACCGGGGAATTCACTACTCTCTGGCCCATATTTGGTTCTGCAAATCAGTTACTGGCTGCCCTTGCCTTACTTACAGTAGCAGTGTGGTTAATTAAGAAACAGGTGAACTCGTACTTCGTGCTTATTCCCATGTTTATCATGTTTGCAGTAGCTCTTAGTTCTTTACTCCTTTTTGCCGTAAAAAACTTTAATGAAGGTCTTTACATTCTCTCTGTACTCGCAGGCACTCTATTCTTATTAGCCTTAGTACTCTTATGGCTGGCCAGAAATAGTTTGAAAAAAGATGTAGAGGTAAATCAGGATGTGGTATGGGGAAAGAACCAAATTGCTAAAGAAAATAAATAGTCAAAAAAACAACTTATGAAAAACAGGATTATTCATCGTTTGATAATTATAATATATGCTCTACCCTTATTCGTTAATGCGCAAAGCATAAAGGTAGATAAAGAGGTGTCTCAACAACATATTAGTGAGCCGTCTTCTGAGCAATCCATTTTCTTAAATTCCAACCCTGCTTATTCAAAAAATTCAGAGTGGCAATTAAAGAAATATGATTCACTGGCTCCGGGTGGTGACAAGATTTCTATACCTGGAAATGGTGATAAAGATGAATGGATGAAAGCGGTTGTTCCTGGGACAGTGCTTACTTCTCTGGTGGAGAATGAAATATATCCTGACCCTTATTATGGGGATGTTAACAGGCGTACCAAGAAAGTTATTCCTGATATGGCAGATGCCGGAAGGGAGTTTTACCATTATTGGTACCGAACAGAATTTAAAGTTCCAAAGACCTTCTCGAATAAAAAGATCTGGTTAAAATTCCACGGGATTAACTACAAAAGTGAAATATGGCTTAATGGTCAAAAACTTGGAAACATGGCTGGTATGTTTAATTCAAAAGCCTTTGATGTTACCTCTATAGTTAATCGAAGCGGATCCAATACTCTGGCAGTAAATGTTTCGCCGGTGGATTTTCCAGGACAAAGTGGCCGAAAGGGCAAGAAAAGATCGGGAGCAAAAGGAGAGAACCAAAATGGTGGAGACGGTATAATTGGTAAGAACACAACTATGCTCATGAGTGTGGGTTGGGATTTTACCTTTCAAGATGGTATCAGGGATCGTAATACCGGGATTTGGAAAGAGGTTGAACTGTATGCTACTGGTGATGTGGTATTGGATCATCCATTTGTGAAAACCAAATTGAATTTACCTGATACTACAATTTCTCAACAAACCATTTCAGTAGAAGCTTTTAATGCTTCTAACCGAAAGATTTCAGGAGTTTTGAATGCAAAGATTGAGGAAACTGATATTGTTGTTCAAAAAGAGATAAGCCTTAACCCAAATGAACATAGAAAAATCGAGTTTACTCCTGAAGAGTATAAGCAGTTGATTATTCAGAATCCTAAATTATGGTGGCCTATCAACAAAGGCGAGCAGAACTTATATAACCTTTATTTATCCTTCGAGGAGAATGAGCAAATAAGTCATAGCAAGAAAGTGCGATTTGGTATTAGGGAAATTACTACAGATCAGAATACTCCAGATAATTCTCGTAGGTTTTTGGTGAATGGACATCCAGTCTTTATTCGAGGGACTAATTGGATCCCGGAGGGGATGTTAAAAAATTCAGCTAAAAGAACCCTTGCTGAGCTTAAGTATACTGAACAAGCCGGACTCAACCTTATTCGTTTTTGGGCTGGCGGAATTTCAGAATCTGACTATTTTTTTGACCTCTGTGACGAGATGGGGTTTTTGGTATGGAGTGAGTACTGGATGACCGGTGATACACAACCTGTAGTAGACACTACTCTTTATCTTAATAATATAGAAGCTACTGTCAAGAGAATTAGGAATCATCCTTCTCTGGCTTATCATGTCTCTTCCAATGAATCTACGGAAATCCCCGGAGCTGAGCAATTGATCAGAACTATAGATCCTACTCGTGATTATCAAATGCAGTCTGAATGTTGTGGCGTACACGATGGGAGCCCCTATTCCTATGAAAATCCAATGCAATATTATGAGAACACGGGCTCTAAGAGGGGAAGCAGGATTGATGGATTCAATCCGGAATATGGGACGCCTATACTGCCTACCGTGGAATCACTTCGGTTAATGATGCCTGAGGAGGACCTATGGCCAATAAATGATTCGATTTGGAATTATTTAGATGGTGGCGGTTTCCATAATATGACTACTAAATATAAAGCTGCGGTAAATGAGTTTGGTCCCTCTAACTCTATTGAGGAATTCGCCAAGAAGGCCCAGTTTGTTGGAGCAATGAATTTCAGAGCCATCTGGGAAGTGTGGAATGAGAACAAATTTAAGTATGGGGATCGTTTTGCAAGTGGGTTTCTGTTTTGGTATCACAACAGCCCTGTACCTCAAACTGCAGGTCGTATGTATGACTGGAGTTTAGAGCCAACCGCAGCACTCTATTATTCTCAGGATGCACTTGAACCACTAAATACTCAGTATGATTATCTAACAAATACAGTATCTGTGTATAACGATTTCAGAAAATCCTTTTCAGATTACAGCGTAGAAGTTAGTATATACGATATCAATTCTAAGGAAGTCTGGAATAAAGAAGTTACTCTTGACATTCCTCAGGATGGAGTTGTGAACGACCTCATGAAAATTGAGTTTCCAGATTCAATATCTCAGGTACACTTTATCAAGCTTATTCTCAAAGATGATAAAGATAAACTGGTAAGTGATTCCTTCTATTGGCGGTCTCGGGATAACTACGATGGTGCCTGGACAATTTCAGGACCAGCTATTTCGGGCTTTGAGGATATGAATAAACTCCCTAAGGTAAATTTGGAGATGGAATCCAGGCTTGAAGGGGAAGAATTAAAAGTTAAGATCACCAATCCGTCATCTTCTTTAAGCTTTTTCACTCAATTAAAGTTGCAGGATGATAAGGGTAGAAGTATAAGTCCTACATTTTATTCAGATAATTTTTTCAACCTGCTTCCGGGGGAATCAAAATCGGTGTCTCTTGATTTTTCAATGGGGAATATACCTTCAGAAACAATGAAGTTGGTAATTGATGGCTGGAATGTTATTCCTCAAACAAAAACCTTTCAGTTTGGAAAATCCCATGTTAAGTATGATGATACTCGAAAAACTGATTGGGACAAGGATTTTAAACGGGTGGAGATACAATCCAGCGCCGACAATAATATTCAGAACGCATATTTTCTTAAATCTACTTCAAAAAAAGCCCAACCTTTAATTGTAAGTCTGCACACCTGGAGTGGTGATTACTCGCAAAGGGATGAAATAGCTGAGATCAGTATGCAAAAGAATGTGAACTATATCCATCCTGATTTTCGTGGCCAAAACATACAGGTAAATGCCTGTGCCAGTGAATTAGCCTTGTCAGATATAGATGATGCCATTACTTATGCTATTAAGAATTCCAATGTTGACACTTCCAAAATTTTCGTGGTTGGGGTAAGCGGGGGAGGCTATGCAACCCTAAGTACATTTATGAAATCCCGGTATGATATCAAAAAGTTTTCGGCCTGGGCCTCAATAACAGATTTAGTGGCCTGGTACAAGGAAAGTAAAATAAAACGGAACAAATATGCCCAGAACATTCTGGACTGTACGGGCTCTGAAGAAGTGCTCAATATAGAAAATGCGAAACAGAAATCTCCGTTATACTGGGATACACCCACAAAGAAACTAAAGAATTCTGAACTGGTTATTTATGCCGGAGTGTATGATGGGATACAGGGTAGTGTTCCAATAACCCAATCCATCAACTTTTACAATAAGTTATTGACCGATATGTCGGTATCCAATAAATCAAAATATGTTTCAGATAATGAAAAACTGCACCTTCTGGAGAAGAGGTCTTCTCTTGGAGATTTTGGTGAGATTGGCGGAAGAGAGATCTTTTTAAAAAAAAGCTTTAGGAATGTGAGCTTGATAATATTTGAAGGGAATCATGAGATGTTGCCCGAATTTGCAGTAAATGATTTACTGGAAGATTAGTATAAGATCATCTCTAGTTAGTTAAATCAATATGCTGAAAAAGTATTTCATTGGTAAAATATGTATGATGAATAAAATAAATGAAAGATTAAAGGGGCTAAAAGTCAAATCGGTTATTTCCGTTTTGTGCTATCTAATCTTTACCCATTTTATTTCCTGTAATAATAATCATACGGAAACCGATAGAGTAACCAAAGAAAAGGAAACAATTAAAAACAGGCCAAATATATTATTTGCTATTTCTGATGATCAGTCTTTTCCGCATGCCTCTATCTATGGTGAAGAATGGATTAATACACCGGCTTTTGACCGGGTGGCTAGAGAAGGGGTATTATTTACAAATGCTTTTTCTGCTTCTCCTGGCTGTAGTCCAAGTCGAGCAGCAATTTTAACGGGAATGAATCCCTGGCAACTTGAGCAGGCAGGAACTCATGACAGCGAATTTCCTACAGAATATACAGTCTTCCCCGATATTTTGGAAAAAATGGGATACAAAGTAGGCTATACCGGGAAAGGCTGGGGTCCGGGAAACTGGGAAGCAAGTGGTAGAAAACGTAATCCTGCTGGGGATCTTTATAATGACCGATATACTAAGCCTTTGTTGGAACATGTAAGTACCACAGATTACGCGGGAAATTTTGATGCATTTCTGGCTGAAAGAGACCAGGATAGGCCATTTTATTTTTGGTACGGTTCCCGTGAGCCACATAGAAGATTTGAAACAGGTTCTGGCTTAGAGTCTGGTAGAAGACTGGATGAGGTTAAAATTCCGGCTTTTCTTCCAGACAGTCCTGAAGTGAGAAGTGATCTCCTGGACTATGCTCTAGAGATAGAATATTTTGACCAGCATCTTGCTACTATGATTGCGAAGCTTGAAGAAATTGGTGAACTTGAAAATACGATTATCGTAGTCACTTCAGATAATGGTATGTCCTTTCCCTCTGCCAAGGCTAATGCTTATGAATATGGAACTCATGTTCCTTTAGCCATAAGATGGGGGAATCGTGTCAAAGGAGGAAGAACGTTGGAAGACCTCGTGAGTCTGATAGATCTGGCCCCCACCTTCCTAGAGGCCGCGGCAGGTTCCCATTCTGCAGGTATTCTTAAGGAATATGCTATGGAAGGGAAGAGTCTTATAAGCACCCTAAAGAATAAAAACCAGGAAGAAGAAGGTGCCCGGGAAGCAGTTTTTACATCAAGGGAAAGGCATTCCAGTTCCAGATGGAATAACCTCACCTACCCTCAGCGAAGTATTCGAACTGATGATTATTTATATATCCGGAATTTTAAACCGGAAAGATGGCCGGCAGGAGCACCCCAGAAGGTTGGTTCAGATGGAAAACTGGAACCTATGCATGGTGCCTATCATGACATTGATGCCTGTCCAACCTTTGATTTTATGGTAGAACATCGTAATGATCCCGATGTAAAACCACTTTTTGAAAAAGCGGTGAGTAAAAGACCGGCAGAAGAGCTTTTTAATATTAAAAATGATCCTTACTGCCTGGTAAACCTGGCCGACGATCCAAAGTCTCAAAAAATGTTGGTAGAGTTAAGAACGGCCTTAGGTGGATACCTGATGCAAACTAATGATCCCAGAGTGACGGGAAATGGAGATATCTATGAAACCTATAAGCGATACTCTGCAATAAGAAAGTTTCCTGATCCGGATTGGCTTGATGAAAATGAATCAAATATTCCACCGCTATTAAATAAAACTAATAATTCAGGAAAACTTGATTAACCTGGCTTGTGAAAAGAGCAGCAGCATTGAGTCTGAATACTTAAATTATGATTAACAACAGGGTAATTAACTTAATGATAAAATACTTTGCTTATCCGGTTAAGGAAATTCCGGTCATTGCTAATGATGGAATGACTTCACTACATAAAATAAAAACAGAATCCACTGTTTCGCTTATTGTGGCGTTCGTTCTGTCAGGGCTTTTCTTTTCCTGTCAAGAAAGCAAGCCTTCGCTGGAGGAGAATGAAATAGTCGTTGAGGCTCCTTTTGAAATGCCAGGAATAATAGTACCTAATTTCACCAATGCTCCAAGATATCCTATAACCGAATTTGGTGCCGAAGCAGCAAACAAAGAGAAGAATACAAGAGCGATAAAGAAGGCTGTTGAGAAGGCTAATAGTGCTGGTGGAGGGAGTGTTATAATTCCTAAAGGAGAATGGTTAACAGGGAAAGTGCATTTGAAGAGCAATGTGAACCTGCATCTGGACGAAGGTGCAGTATTACTTTTTTCCGATGTTCCTGAAGATTATTTGCCCCCGGTACGAAGCACCTGGGAGGGGATGGAATGTTATAATTATTCGCCATTGATTTATGCATTTAAAGCTAAGAATGTTGCCATAACTGGTAAGGGGGAATTAAGGGCAAAAATGGACACCTGGGAAAAATGGTTTGACCGTCCTTCTGGCCATATGGAAAACCTTAAACGGCTTTACAATATGGCCGCCAAAGATGTCCCGGTTGAGCAAAGGCAAATGGTTAATGATAGTGCAAATTTTCGACCTCAGTTCATTCAATTCAATCGTTGCAATAACATACTTATAGAGGGTGTATCCATTAAGAATAGTCCTTTTTGGGTGCTTCATCCCTTTATGTCCAGGAATGTGATCATTCGTAATATTAATGTCTATGCACATGGCCATAATAACGATGGGGTAGATCCCGAAATGAGTCAGAACATCCTAATAGAGAATTGTGTTTTTGATCAGGGAGATGATGCCATTGCGATAAAAGCAGGCCGAAATCAAGATGCCTGGCGCTTAAATACTCCTGCTAAAAATATCGTGATACGGAATTGTCTTGTTAAAAACGGACATCAGCTGGTTGCAATAGGAAGTGAACTTTCCGGTGGGGTTGAAAATGTTCTGGTAGAAAATTGTGAAGTTGAAGATGGAGCCAAATTAAACCATCTTTTATTTATAAAGACCAATGAGCGTCGGGGAGGATATGTTAAGAATGTTTACATGAAGAACATAAAGGCTGGGAAAATTGATAAAGGAATATTGGGTATAGAAACTGATGTCCTTTATCAGTGGAGAAATCTGGTTCCTACCTATGAACGGAGATTAACAAGAATTAGGGATATTCAGCTTGAAGAGGTGGTAGCCAAAGAAGTGAAATTTATCTCAAAGATAGATGGCGAGGAGGAATTACCTGTAGAAAATATTCTACTTAAGAATGTTTCGGCAAGTGTCGTAAAAGATTCCTTAAACATGCATGAACATGTCCTTAGCTTTTATAATGAAGAGTAGAATTGTAAAAATCATCATATAAGGGAAGATTCCCTGGTAATTAGGAAGTAGAACTAAAATATAAAATTCAATATATGAAAAACTTAAACCTTAAAAGACTAATGCTCGCATTGAGCGCAACTGCTATAATTAGTTGTGCTGATAAATCAGATGACAATCAACAAGGCAAGGCTCTTATTAACAATGATAACCTGGAAGGGTGGTCGCAAAAAGGTGGGGAAGCGAAGTATTCAATTGCCGATGGAGTGATTACCGGAGAGACTGTTTCCAATACCCCTAATTCCTTTGTAGTAACCGACGAGTTGTATGATGATTTTATCCTAGAACTGGAATATAAAGTTGATCCCAGTATGAATTCCGGAATACAGATTAGAAGTAATAGCAAACCTGAATATAAAAACGGGAGGGTACATGGGTATCAGGTAGAAATAGACCCTTCAGAGAGAAGTTGGAGTGGAGGAATCTACGAGGAAGCTAAAAGAGGCTGGCTATTTACCTTGGAAAATAATCAAAAAGCTCAACAAGCATTCAAGCAGAATGAGTGGAATCATGTGCGGGTAGAAGCTATGGGGGACACCATAAAAACATGGTTAAATGGTACACCAACGGCTTTCCTGATAGATGATGAGACACCACAGGGCTTTATTGCACTTCAGGTACATGGAATTCAACCTGAGGATGAACCAGGAAAAAAAATCAGATGGAAGAATATCAGAATACAAACAGAAAATTTGAAAGATCATTCAAAGTCTATGGATCTTCAACCAGTAAATACTAAGAATAACCTGACTAAGAATGAAAGGGAAAATGGTTGGAAGCTTTTATGGGATGGAAAGACAACATCCGGTTGGAAAGGTGCCAGATTAGATAGTTTTCCAGAAAAAGGATGGGTTATTGAAGATGGACTTTTAACCGTTCTTTCCACTGGAGGAGAGGAATCTGCAGCAGGTGGTGATATAGTCACTGAAAATTTATATGGTGATTTTGAATTGAAGGTGGATTTTAAAATTACCAAAGGTGCAAACAGTGGAGTTAAGTATTATGTAGATACAGATATTAATAAAGGCCCCGGTTCCTCTATTGGATTGGAATATCAAATTTTAGATGATAATAACCATCCGGATGCGAAATTAGGTAGCCATGAGGGTAGTAGAACTATTGCCTCCTTATACGATTTGATACAAGCCGATCCTAATAAGCCAGTTCGCCCTGTAGGTGAGTGGAATACAGCCCATATAATTTCTAAAGGCAACCACGTAGAGCACCTCCTAAATGGAGAAAAAGTACTGGAATATGAAAGAGGCAATGAACAATTTAGAAAAATGGTTTCTGAAAGTAAGTATGCGCAATGGGCCAAATTTGGAGAACTGGAGAAAGGTCGAATTTTATTACAGGATCATGGAGATAGAGTTTCATTTAAGAACATTAAAATAAAAGAACTTTAATATGTCATCAAGAAGAAAATTTATAACCGATTCTGTATTAGGGGGAGCCGCTGTTGCTTTTTCTGGATCATTAATGTCCATGCCGGCAAAAAGTTACAGGAAAATTGTTGGTTCCAATGACAGGCTTAATGTGGCCATTGCAGGATTAGGAAGAAGATTAGGAGCATTTTATACTCCTATTGCCTTAAAGAGTGCCAATGTTGAGCTGGTATATCTTTGTGATGTGATGAAAAAGCAGCGCGAAAGGGCTTTGAACAATTTTTCTAAACATATAGATTATAGGCCAAAGTTGGAGGTTGATATTAGGAAAGTGATCGATGATGAAAATGTAGATGTATTGCTAAACCTAACTCCTGATCATTGGCACACTCCCGGTTCTATATTGGCGATGCAAGGAGGGAAACATGTTTATGTAGAGAAGCCCTGCAGTCATAATATGAATGAAAATGAACTATTGGTGGCAGCCGCAAAAAAATACGATAAGATAGTACAAATGGGGAATCAGCAACGTTCTTCAGATCATACGATTGAACTTATTAAAGATATACATGACGGAGCAATAGGAAAGCCATATAAGGCTGTAGCTTTTTATGTTAATTCTCGTTCTTCTGTTCCTGTTCAGAAAAAGGCATTTGTCCCGGAGGGACTTGATTGGGATTTATGGCAGGGACCGGCTATTCATCGCGAGTATACCTCAGAAACCTGGGATTATAACTGGCACTGGTACGGCTGGAATTATGGTACGGCAGAAGCCGGTAACAATGGAACTCATGAACTTGATATTGCGCGATGGGCCTTACAGGTTGGATATCCCGAACATACCAGGGTGATTGCAGGTAAAAGGCAATTTAAGGATGATGGCTGGGAAATGTATGACAGTATGGAAGCAACTTTTAATTTTTCAGATAATAAAATCATCCAGTGGGACGGAAAAAGTCGTAACGCCTATAATACCTATGGTGCGGGGCGTGGAACCTTAATTTATGGAAGTGAAGGTGCTGCTTTTGTAGATAGGGATAGATATGAAATGACCAATCTCGGAGGCGAGATTATTAAAGAAAGAAAAACAGGTTCAAATGAAGCCGGTACAGCCTTGGGTGGAGGTGGAGACACCTCTACAGCTCATATTTTAAATTTCTTCAATACTATTCGAGGAACTGAAAAGTTGCAGGCTCCAATAGATGATGCTGCCGTTAGTATGGCTATGGTACATTATGCAAATATAGCCTACCGTACAGGAAAAGATTTTGATATTGACGAAAAGAATGGTCGAATTTATGACCGCGATGCCATGGCCCTCTGGAGCAGAGAGTATGAAAATGGCTGGGAACCGAAATTATACTAAGCCTGGAAAACCTGAATGTATGATTGAAGCAAATCTAATTATTAAGTAAGATGAAAAGAAGAGAGTTTGTAATAAAAGGAGGCCTAACTTCTATGGCCTTGACCGCATCTACTTCTCTATTAGGGAATGTTAATTCTATCCTTGGAGCAAATGATACTATAAATATTGGGATTATTGGAACCGGTAGAAGAGGTAGGGGATTAATACCTATTGTCAAGCAGATAAAAAACCTGAATATAGTGGCTTGTTGTGATGTTATTCCTTCACATCTGGATATGGCGCTAAAGCAGGTCGATGGTCGTGCCAGGGGATATTCAGATTATCGGAAATTGCTGGATGATAGGGATGTGGATGCAGTACTGGTGGCAACTCCGTTTAGTATGCATTCTAATATGAACATTGATGCAATGAATGCTGGTAAACATGTTTACGGTGAAAAAACCCTGGCAAAAGGTTATGATGGAATTCAGAATTTGCTTAAAGCAAGGAATTCTAAGATAATTTTTCAAACAGGGCATCAATATCACAGTTCCAGGTTGTATTCCCATATTATTGAATTAATCCAAGGGGGTAAGATTGGACAAATAGCTGCCCTAGAATGTCAATGGAATCGATCTGGTGACTGGCGGCGTCCAGTGGATGATCCTGAGATGGAAAGATTGATAAACTGGCGCATGTACAGAGAATATTCAGGGGGACTCACCGCCGAACTCTCTTCTCACCAAATAGATTTCGCCATGTGGTTGTTAGAATCTACACCAACACAGGTGATGGGTACAGGAGGGATCGATTACTGGAAGGACGGCAGGGAAACCTATGATAACACCCATTTAATCTATAGCTATCCTAATGGGGTAGAAGCAAAATATACCTGTCTTACCACTAATGCAAGGAGTGATTACCAGATAAAAGTGATGGGTGATAAAGGTACGATTATATTAGATAACACGAGAGCCTGGTTTTACCCTGAAGTTATTCCTAAGGATAAAGAAAAAGAGATTGGAAATGTTGACGGAGTTTCTGGAGCCACTATTCAATGGGAAGAAGGGAAAGGAATTCCAATAAATGTTGAGCACGCGAACCCCAGCAAACAAGCCTTGATGGATTTTAGAGATAGCGTTATAAACAACAAAGTTCCTCTTTCTAATCTTATCACAGGTTCTCAAACCGCTATTGCCGTACAAATGGCATTGGATGCTATGTATAATAATGAGATTGTAAAATGGAAATCAGAGTTTGATACCTGGCTTTCAGAGGCTCGGTGTCCTTAGAAATGTTTTTGATTTTCCAGAAAAGATCAGATTCAACAATCAAGATAGAAGTAAATATTGCCTAAAATTTTAAGTAAATAAAAAGAAATGAAAATTAAATCAAACGATCGACTAACTCTGCTAACCTTATTTTTAGGTTTCCTTATTTGCCTTGGAAGTGCTTCAGTAATGGCCCAGGAATTTGAGATTGGTTCTCCAAATCAGAAGCTAGAGGCTTCCATAACTCTAGGTGACAAAATTTATTACTCCCTTTCCTATTCAGGTGAAAAATTGCTGGATAATAACTATTTGAGCATGACTCTGAAGGATGAAACCCTGGGAATTGATCCAAAATTTCAATCTAAAGAAACTGGAGAGAATAACAAGAAATCTTCTCCCGTGGTTCCGCTAAAATTTTCTACAATTAAAGATCATTATAAAAGCTTGGTTCTTAAGTTTAAGGGAGGTTATAGTGTAGAGTTCAGGGCTTATGATGATGGTTTCGCCTACAGGTTCATTACCGATAAACGGAAGGAAATAGAGGTGATTGATGAAGAATTTGTGATCAATTTTCACGAAAATTATACGGTGCATTTGCAGCAAACACCTTCTTTTAAAACAAATTATGAATATCCCTATACCCATCTAGAATCTGAAAATTTTAATGCTGAAAGTAATATGTCAACTTTACCAGTGTTGATTGAAACTAATAGCCAGTATAATATCTTAATATCTGAATCAGATCTATTTGATTATCCGGCAATGTTCTTAAAAGGAACAGATAATAATGGAATGCGATCCATATTTCCCAAAAATCCGGTGAAGTTTGAAGAAGATAATGACCGAAGAGTGAAAATAATAGAACGGGCAGATTATATAGCCAAAACATCGGGCAAAAGAAGTTTTCCGTGGAGATACTTCGTGATTTCTGAGGAAGATGGGGATTTGTTAGAAAATACCATGACCTACAAGCTGGCGCCAAATAATAAAATAGAAGATCCATCATGGATAAGGCCTGGACAGGTGAGTTGGGAATGGTGGAATGGAGCATCGGCCTACAATGTCGACTTTGTTTCGGGATACAATGAAGAAACTTATAAGTACTATATTGACTTCGCTTCAGAATTTGGAATTTCTTACATCATTATGGATGAAGGCTGGGCAGAAAGTACAACCGATCCTTATACACCTAACCCCGACATAGATTTATTCGAACTTATAAAATATGGAAAAGAGAGAAATGTAGATATAGTTCTTTGGCTACCATGGTTAACAGTGGAGCACAATTTTGAGCTTTTCAAAACTTTTAATGAATGGGGTATTGCCGGGGTGAAAGTAGATTTCATGGATCGTAGTGACCAGTGGATGGTAAACTTTTACGAAAGAGTGGCAAAAGAAGCAGCTAAAAATCAATTGTTCATAGATTTTCATGGATCTTTTAAACCTG